>JBEBWH010000029.1:0-16157 GCA_040392305.1 Bradyrhizobium sp.
TGCTGTGGCGACCTGCCCTCCCAGGTCGTCACGATGCCGCCCGCTCCCCGGATAATCGGCACCAGCGCCGCGATGTCATGCGGCTTCAGATCGGTCTCGATGACGAGATCGATATGGCCGGCGGCAAGCATGCAATAGCTGTAGCAGTCGCCGCCGTAGCGCGAGAGGCTCACCTCCGCTTCGACGCGGCCGAAAATCGCACGATCCGCGCCATTCATGAGAAGCGGGCTCGTCGTGAACAATGTCGCTTCGGCGAGGGAAGCACAGGACCGCACGGCCAGTCGGCGGCGACCGGCGGGGCCGCTGAAATGGGCAGCCCCGCTATCGCCGGTGAAGCGCTCGCGCAGATAGGGCTGGTGCATCATGCCGAAGGCGGGAGCGCCGTTATGGATCAGCGCAATCAGCGTGCCCCAGATAGGCAGGCCCGAGATGAAAGATTTGGTGCCGTCGATCGGGTCCAGCACCCAGACATATTCGGCATCCGGATTCTCGACCCCGAACTCTTCGCCGACAATGCCGTGCTGCGGGAAATGGGCTTTGATCAGCCGCCGCATGACCGCCTCGGCGCCGCGGTCGGCTTCGGTGACGGGATCGAGATCGCGGCTGGCGTTTTTGTTCTCGACAGCGAGCGCGGTGCGGAAAAACGGTAGAATAGTATCGCCGGATGCAGTGGCGAGACGATCGATGAAAGCGCTGAAATCAATAACGGTCACGAAACCCCTGCCCTCTTGCCCTGGCCTTGACGCCACGCTCCGGCTTGGTCTGTCCTATGCCCGTATCAGGACTCCGCAGGAAGCGGCAACCGAATTACCGTACGAAGAATCGAAGTTTCGCAACGGTTCTTCTCGGATGGCATATAATGAATCTATATATTCATTATATGCTGAACCACTGGTCCAAAATGACGCACCTATCGGGCAAAAACATGTGTCAAGCATTTGATATGAAAGAAATATTAGAATGAATTGTCATTGCAATTCACGAATGGCCCCATGCACTGAACGCATAAGTTAATCGCGAATAAGACTTGCGTTTTGTGCGACGCGAATGCATATTGTTGCGGTGCGGTAGCGCTTTGGCGTTATCGCTGCCCTCCTTGGGCGTTTCCTCCCTAGACTTGGGGCCGCTTGTTCATTCAGGCGGCCCTCTTTCTTTTTGCGCCCGATTCTTCGGCGACGAGCGCAGGCCAGAGTCGCGAATGCGCAGCTATTCGGCAGCCGCAGAAAAAGAGTCCGGCGTCGCGAGCGAGATAGCGGCGAGCCTGTCCGCAAGCAGAGCGAAATCGGCGGCGAGACGGCTGAGCCCCGGCCCCCTCTCGCGCGTATGCTCGTCCATATAGACGGCCCGGTTGACCTCGATCTGGACCGCGTGCGCACCCTGCATCGGATTGCCATAGTGCTCCGTGATGAAGCCCCCCGCATAGGGCTTGTTGCGGGCGACCGAATAGCCTCGCCCCGCAAGCGTCTCCTCCACCACACGCGACACGGATGCCGCACAACTGACGCCATAGCGGTCGCCGATCACGACATCTGCCCGCGGCGCCTCGTCGCGGGACAGGCCGACCGAGGGCATGGAGTGGCAATCGACCAGAATAACGGTGCCGAAATCATCGCGCGCCTTGCCTATCAGCCCCCGGAGCGCCCGATGATACGGCTTGTAGAGCGTATCGATCCGACGCATGGCCTCATCGACATCCAGCCGCTCCCGATAGATATCCTGGCCGTCGCCGGCCACTCGCGGGATGGTGCCGAGCCCGCCAGCCACCCGCATCGAGCGGACATTGACGAAACTGGGCAACCGGCTGGCGAACATGCGCGGATCAAGCTCATATGGCTCGCGATTGACGTCCACGAACGACCGCGGAAAATTGACGCGGACCACCGGGAAGCCATCGGCGGTCAGACCATCGATCATCTCATCGACGAAGGAGTCTTCCGAGCGCCGAAGCGCCGCCAGCCCGACCCGCGACGCGGCCAGGAACTCCGGCGGGTAACTGGCGCCGGAATGCGGCGAATTGAAAATAACCGGCGCCCGCCATCGGCGCGGCTCGGCGATTTCAAATGGGGGGATCGGCACGCGCTCCAGCCTGGTCATGGTTCTAACGAGAGGTCGGGCCGCCGCTGCGCCCCGTGCGGCCGCTCGCCCTCTGCGCCATTGTCCGGAATTCGCACCCGCCTGCCAAGACCGCGTTGACTTTCACCCGAAATTTACCATCCATGGGCTTAGTAGGAAAAACCTTCCTCCCGCTGGATCCGACAAACGCTGTCATGCACAAAATTCTGCTCGCTGAAGACGACAACGATATGCGGCGCTTTCTGGTCAAAGCCCTGGAAAACGCCGGTTATCAGGTTTCGTCGCACGATAACGGTCTGGCAGCCTATCAGAGGTTGCGGGAAGAGCCGTTTGAAATGCTTCTAACGGATATCGTGATGCCGGAAATGGACGGCATCGAGCTGGCGCGGCGGGCGTCCGAGCTCGATCCGGACATCAAGATCATGTTCATCACCGGCTTCGCCGCGGTGGCGCTGAACTCCGATTCAGAGGCGCCGAAGAATGCCAAGGTGCTGTCAAAGCCGGTTCACCTGCGCGAACTGGTCAGCGAAGTGAACAAGATGCTGGCTGCCTGACGGCGAATTTCGAGATTTTTGGCTCCATCCACGATTTAACGTGTCGGACAGCTCAAGGCATCCTTGCCTGGACCGGCGCGAGCCGATATAGGGACGGCCGACCCTCATGGATTATCGGTCCGGGCGCGTAGCTCAGCGGGAGAGCACTACGTTGACATCGTAGGGGTCACTGGTTCGATCCCAGTCGCGCCCACCATCCAGTTTATCGGTATCGAACTTGGCGCCGCTCCTGCGAACTGCGTCTGGTGCAGGCTCTTTCATATCCTATCGTGCTTTGGCCGCGTCTCAGCGCAGCAAGTTCGCGCCGAAAGCGGCTCAGGCTCTCAGTCTAAAAATCCCCCTTTTCTGGCGCGGGGACGATTCGGGCAATCCGCGGATGCCTTGGATGGCGGCACAGACTGTTGATTGAGGCGCCCTGCCTCCGTGCCCGTCGCTCGATCTTGTCGGACGGTGTCCTGCTGAAGCATATCCTTGGGAACATGGATCTCGCGGCCGCGAGAACCATGTTAAGTAGCTGGCGCTACCGACTACAAATCTCGCAGTGGACACAATCCGTCGGAAAACAAAGCAATAGATCGATCGCAACGCTGTACGGTGGGGTCAATATATTCTCGCCACTCACGAAAACCCGTATCGCTATTCCATCGCGCGTTCCCTTGCACCGCACCTCCACCATGTCACTACCATCGGCACGCGCGTGCCGCCTGAATCTGGGCCTGCAGCTCTAAGGTCAGATCATTGTGAGTGTTCTTCGGGCCATCATTTCACCACCTCGTTTTTTGCTCACATTCTGACGACGCATAGATGCGTGCCCCCGATAGCGATCTTCACATCCGGCGATGCATTGAAGATATTTTTTCCAACCTTGCGCCTGCGAGACGGCCTTTGGGGATTGCTGCTCTTGCTGGCGCGGCCGCTACAGCACCAGTGAGGGCAGCCAGGTCGCCAGTTTCGGGAAGATCATCACCAGAATAAGCCCGAGCAGCAGCACCAGCGTGTAAGGCGTGACCGAGTGATAAATGTCACCCATGGTAACGCTGCTGGGCACGATCGCCTTCAGATAGAACAGGTTGAAGCCAAACGGCGGCGTCTGATAACCGATCTCCATATTGATGATGAACAGAATGCCAAACCAGATCGGATCGAAGCCGAATGAAGTAACGATCGGCAGAAACACCGGCAGCGTAATCATCATGATGCCGACCGGATCGAGCACCATGCCGAGCAGCAGCAGAATCACTTGCATGAAGATGATGGCGCCCCATGGTCCGCCGGGAATGCTGCCGACCAGCCCCTGAATCAGCGACTGCGCACCCATGCCCTGATAAGCGGCGCTGAATGAATGCGCCGCAAACAGGATCCACATGATCATGCCGGTCAACACGAAGGTGCGCAGCGCCGCGTCGCGTAACAGCGTCCAGCTCAACTGCCTGTGCACGGCGGCGGAGACGATGGCGCCGAGAACGCCGGAGGCCGCCGCCTCGGTCGGGGTCGCCACGCCAAGCATGATCGAGCCCAGCACCATGACAACGATCATCGTCGGCAGCAGCACGGCGCGCAATGCTTCGATCTTGTCGCGCCATGAGCCGCGCTCTTCCTTCGGCAGCGCCGGGCCGAGCGCCGGATTGATCCAGCAGCGAATGAAGATGTAGGCGCACACCATCAACGCCAGCAGCAGCCCCGGCACCACACCGGCGGCAAACATTTTACCGACCGAAGCGCCGGTGATGAGCGAATAGAGAATCATCAACACGCTTGGCGGGATGATGATGCCAAGGCCGCCGCCGGCGCTGATACAGCCGATCGCCAATCGTTTGTCGTAATTGCGCGAAAGCATCGCCGGCAGCGCAATAGTCCCCATCGTCACCACCGCGGCGCCGCTGATGCCCACCATCGCTGCGAAGACCGTGCAGATCACCACCGTACCGATGGCCAGGCCGCCACGCACGCCGCCCCACCACAGATGCATCATCCGGTACAGCGCCTGCGCGACGCCGGACTTCTCGAGTATCATCGCCATGTAGACGAACAGCGGAATGGCGATAAGGGTGAAGCTGTTCATGCTGCCCCACACCTGCGAAGCAACCATGTAGAACGAGTCGATGCCCCAGGTGAAGTACAGAAACACGATCGAGATGCCGCCGAGCACGAACACCAGCGGCAGGCCGGCAATCAGGAAAACGACGAGCGAGCCAAAGAATAAAAGCGTGATCAGCTCGATGCTCACGACGCCGCGCCCCCCTGGCCAGGCGGCACCAGATCCGCAGGCAGCGGAAGATCAAGCGCCGTCATGATATCTTGAACGAACTTGACCAACCCCTGCAGCAGCAGCAGAACGGCGCCGATCGGAATCGCCAGCTTGGCGGGCCAGATCGGCGGATTCCACGCCGACTGCGAGCGTTCGAGAAAAGAGATCGATTCGTAGGCCAGCGAGCTGCCGAAATAGACCAGCGCACCGGTGAACAGGAACATCAGTAGCGCGGTGAAGATGTCGATGGTCGCCTGACCGCGCCGGGAAAAACGCGAGAACAGCAGATCGACGTTGACGTGCTCGCGATGCGCCAGGATGTAACCGCCCGACAGGACGGCATAGACGCCGAATAACAATTGGGTCAGTTCGCCGGTCCACACCAGTGGCGACCCGGTGGCGAGTCGCACCAGAATCTCCAGCACCAGCAACGCGAAGATCGGCAGAATGGCCAGCGACACCAAGCGGCCACTCCACTCATTGATCCGGTTGATGGAGCGCATCGTGAAGAACAGCGCCCTCATGCCTCAAGCCCTGCCACTCCGACGCAGGCCCCGGACTGCGACGGCATCCCGCCGCACGCCCGGCCACGTCCGAGACCAAGCCCGAGAGAGCGCAGCAACCGATCTTGCCCAGAGAACCGCGCTCCGACCATCGGACTCACTCCTTAGTCGATATAGCCCAGTTCGGTCAGGAACCCCTTCAGCTTGGCCACCGCCTGCGCGGCAACCGGCCCCTTCTTTGCCTCCTCGTCCCAGTGCTTCACCGCTACCTTCGCGGCGTGGGAGAGAACATCGTCAGGCAACTGGTTGACGATGACGCCCTTGTCCCTGACCGCCTTCGCCAGCGTCACCTGCTCCTGGTACAGATACTCATTGGTGCGCATCCAGAACTGCTCCTTGAGCAGATCGTAGAGGCATTTGCGGTGCCCCTCGGGCAGCTTGTCGATAGCCTTCTGGTTGATGACGAACGCATCTGTGCCGGCAATGTTGAGTGCCGGCTTGATGTGATACTTCGCGACTTCATAGAGGCCCATGCTGTTGGCGCCCT
Organism: Bradyrhizobium sp.; assembly: GCA_040392305.1. Classification (GTDB taxonomy): domain Bacteria; phylum Pseudomonadota; class Alphaproteobacteria; order Rhizobiales; family Xanthobacteraceae; genus PRO6. The sequence goes on from JBEBWH010000029.1 coordinate 5,926, forward strand.
GCGAGGCGCCCCAATGCACGGCGTTGATTACGCCGGTCGACAATGCGGGGTAGATCTCTGGCCCCGGCAGATAGGATGCTGCCGCACCGGCGTCGGTGAGGAAGCGCTGCAGCACGCCGGATGAACGGATCTTGAGTTTCTTGAAATCGTCGAGCGACTTCACCGGGGCTTTCGCCACCATCTCTGTGGGATAGACCTTGTCGGTGGAGAAGAACACCCCATGCGCGGCGACCTCGTCGCGGATCATCTTTTCGAAACCGAGCTGGGTGTGGAAAAACGCAGTCTCCCACACATTCCGGAAGGCAAACGGCAAGCCCGATGCAATGCCTGCGGTGGTGATGGTCTCCGGCAGATAGGCAGGAGAGATCGTTCCCATCTGGATGATGCCGCGCTTGACGGCCGGGAAAATTTCCTTGGCCGGGAATAGCGCGCCGGCCTCATGCAGCTCCAGTACGAAGCCGCCACCGGTGCATTCACCAAGCTTGGTTTTGAGCGTGCCGAGACTGTCCTTGAACGAGCTGCTGGCGTTCGGCCAATGGGACTGGACGCGCCATGATACCTTTTCCTGTGCCCAGCTCAACGTCGACATCGACATCAACATCACCGACGAAAGTGCGACACCGACCGCTTGCTTGCACACACCCATCATCACAGCGCAACGCTCCCCAATATGTCTGTTACGTATCGTTGAATGAGAGACTAAGCTGCGCTCGGCTCAGGTGTCAATGAAACGGAGCACGACAGAACGTGCGATTGAAAATCGCAATGTCAAAGAATTTTGTGACACGGAAATCAACCCTCTCGATGAATCCAAAGCCGCAGCTCAAGGGCAAAATCACAGCGACGTTTCTGATCGCGCTGTTCACTCGGTCCGAGGCGAAGCGCTTGCTCTCGCGCGGCCGCTTATCGGTCGAAGGGATGCGGCTCGACCGACAATCGAGAAAATCCTAATGCCGATTAGTAAGCGTTTTGAGTGTTCTTTCATTTGAGGCAAATCAAGCCGGAAGTAGGGGCAGCATCAGAAGAAGGATTCCAAATTGTATGACATAGCGATGTCACATGACGGGCAAGACCGGATAAGCGATCGCACGGTAGCGAAAAGAACCATTCGCGAAGAAGCCGACGCCGTCTTCACCCCCATCGCGCGCCTTCACCGCAGTCTGACAGTTCTGAATTGTGGCCCTTGTCTCACCTCAGACCTTTCGCATTCCCATGGAGCAGTTTAGAATTCTCACTCTATTATCTCGGCTCCCTGCATGTTGATGATCAGCACGTCCGGCCAACGGTTGAATGAGCAAACTGATCCTGACTGCCCAAGGGAGCGGAGCCTGAGGAAAGCAATCCTGGATCGATCGTTCGCATGACGCGCCGTAGCAAGAGCAGATCTCAGCAGTAAGCTCCAACCTGGGCTGCCAAAATGACAACCCATCGCCTTGATCGTCTGTTTGCACCACGCTCCATCGCTGTCGTTGGCGCCAGTCCTCGAGAGCATTCAGTCGGCCGCAAAATTCTTTGCAATCTCAAGGCAGCAGGCTTTGCCGGCCAGATTCATCTCGTGAATCCGAATCATGCCGAGATCGAAGGAATCCGGACGACGACGCTTGCAGAGCTGCCGGAGACCGATCTGCTGGTGATCACCGCCCCGCCTGCGACGATACCGCAGATCATCGCCGAGGCCGGTGAACGCGGATGCGCGGCCGCCATCATTATTACGGCCGGGCTCGGCGCGGGGAGCGGTTCGCTGGCTGAAGCAGCGGTCCGTGCAGCCGGTGCCCACAAAATGCGTTTACTGGGACCGAATTGTCTCGGCGTCCAGGTTCCTGGCGTTGCGCTCGACGCGAGCTTTGCCGCCCATATGTCGCGACCGGGCGAACTGGCGCTGATCTCGCAATCCGGCGCGGTCGTTGCAGGGTTGGTCGAATGGGCGGCGCATCGATCGGTCGGCTTTTCCGGCGTGGTCTCTCTGGGCAACCAGATTGATGTCGATTTCGGCGATCTGCTGGACTATTTCGCCACCGACAAAACCACGCGGGCCATCGTTCTGTACATCGAATCGATACAGGACGCCCGAAAGTTCATGTCGTCGGCACGCGCTGCGGCGCGCATCAAGCCCGTGATCGTGATCAAATCGGGACGTCACGCCCAAGGCGCGGCCGCGGCCAGAACTCACACCGGCGCACTTGCAGGGTCCGACGCCGTTTATGACGCGGCATTCCGTCGAGCTGGCCTTGTGCGCGTTATGGACCTCGACGAACTGTTTGATGCGGCCGAAACGCTCGGTCATGTCCGCCCCTTCAGCGGCGATCGGCTGGCTATTTTAACCAATGGTGGAGGGATCGGCGTGCTCGCGGTGGATCGCCTGATCGATCTTGGCGGACAGCTCGCCCGGCTCTCGCCTGAAACGCTCCAACTCCTGGATAAGAAGCTGCCGCCAATCTGGTCAAAGACCAACCCTGTCGATATAGCCGGCGACGCGGATGCCGGGCGCTACCGTATTGCACTCAATGCTCTGCTCCGTGATCCTGAGAACGACGGCCTTCTCGTGATCAACGTGCCGACGGCGCTCGCATCCGCGAGTGATGCCGCAGAAGCAGTGATTTCCACTATATGCGAGCATCGCAACCAGCAGAACTCATCAAAGCCCGTATTTGCCGTCTGGGTTGGCGACGGAGGAAAGGCCGGGGCAGCATTCGACGCCGCGAACATTCCTTACTTCCAGTCCGAGAGCGATGCGGTGCGCGGCTTCTCTCATCTCGTTCGCTATCGCAACGGAATGAATGCTCTCCTGGCAACGCCGCCCAGTCTGCCGCAGGACTTCGTGCCTGATGTCGCGACTGCCCGCCGCATCGTTCAGACCGCCGTCGAGAGCGGCCGGGTCTGGCTCGACCCGGTTGAGGTCGCGAACCTGATGACGGCTTACGGCATTCCCATTGCCTCCGCCGCGCTGGCGCGCGACCCGGATGAAGCCGTCGCGGTCGCTCGGCCGTTACTGGCGAGCGGCGCCGTAGCGGTCAAGATTCTGTCACCCGATATCGTGCATAAATCCGACATCGGCGGAGTGCGGCTTCATCTTGTCGATGAGGCGGCCGTTCGCGCGGCGACCGTTGATATTCTTGCCAGAGCGCGAGCCGCAAAGCCGGATGCACAGATCATCGGCGTCACCGTCCACCCCATGATCGTCCGGCCGAAGGCACACGAGTTGATCCTGGGGCTGGCGGACGACGCCACATTTGGCCCGGTCATCGTATTCGGCAGTGGAGGCACTGCGGTCGAGGTCATCAATGACAAGGCTCTGGCCCTGCCTCCGCTTGATCTTGGCCTTGCACATGACCTGATCGCACAGACGCGCATCTCACGCATTCTGAAAGGATACCGGGACGTTCCTGCGGCCGACAGCAACGCCATTGCGCTGACGCTGGTGAAGCTGTCCCAGCTCGCAGCCGACCTCCCCGAAGTCCGGGAACTCGACTTGAATCCCCTGCTCGCGAACCACGCCGGCGTCATCGCGCTCGATGCGCGCGTGGCTGTCGGCGAAGTCAACATTAAGAGGCAGGGCCGCAGTCATCCTCGATTTTCGATCCGTCCCTATCCGAAGGAATGGGAGAGCCACGCACAGCTTCAGAATGGCGCCGCTGTTTATCTTCGACCCGTCCGGCCGGAGGACGAAGCGCTCTATCCATCCTTTCTACGACAGGTTTCGCACGAGGATCAGAGGCTTCGCTTCTTTGCGCCGATCAAGGATGTCGGCCACGCTTTCATCGCGCGCTTTACCCAGATCGATTACGCCCGCGCCATGGCATTTCTGGCTATCGATGAATCGTCCGGCGAGATGCTTGGGGTTAGCCGCCTCCACGCCATGACGCACAGCGACACCGCGGAATATGCGGTCCTGGTGCGCTCCGATATGAAAGGTTTGGGGCTTGGCTGGATCCTGATGAAAAAACTCATCGATTACGCCCGACGCGAGGATATCAAGGCGCTCCGTGGAGAAGTGCTTGCTGAGAACTCGACCATGCTGCGCATGTGCAAGGAGTTGGGATTTCACATCGCCGACAGTCCGGGAGACTCGCAAACCCGGATCGTCACTCTCCAGATTGCACCGGCCTGAATCGTGCACATCACTTCCCGCAGATGAAGATTTCAATCGAGATCCCTACCTGCACCTGAATTTCAATCGGGTTTCAGCACCGCCGCGCCGACCAGGCGTCCGCTCCGCAAATCGGCAAGCGCTTCATTGGCTGCGGACAACCGATAGACGGTCGTTTGCGGCTGAATATGGATTCTCGATGCGATATCGAGAAAGTCGATACCATCTTGCCGCGTCAGATTCGCGACCGAAACCAGCTGGCGCTCCTCCCATAAAAGACGGTACGGAAACGAGGGAATATCCGACATATGTATGCCGGCGCAGACAACCCGGCCGCCCTTCCGCACCGCGCGCAACGCCAGCGGGACAAGCGCGCCGACCGGCGCATACACGATTGCCGCATCCATCGGTTCAGGCGGCGTGGCATCCGATGGCCCCGCCCACGCGGCCCCCAGTTCGAGCGCCAGCTTCTGCGCCTCCTGATCGTCGCGACGGGTAAACGCATAGACCGAGCGCCCCTGCCAACGCGCAACCTGGCCGACGATATGACCCGCCGCCCCGAAACCATAGATACCGAGACGATGGCCATCTCCCGCCATCATCAAAGATCGCCAGCCAATCAGGCCCGCGCACAGGAGCGGAGCAAGCGTAACATCATCGCCCTTCTCACCGAGCGGAAAACAGAACCGCGCATCGGCGATCACGTGGGAAGCAAACCCGCCATCCCGCGTATAGCCGGTAAACTGCGGATGATCGCAGAGGTTCTCGCGCCGGTCACGGCAATAGGCGCATGCCCCGCATGTCGAACCGAGCCAGGGGACACCGACGCGCTCGCCGACATGCGGCGCAGTCACTCCCTCGCCCAGCGCCTCAATCCGCCCGACGATCTCGTGACCGGGAACAACAGGATAGCGAATATCGGGAAGTTCACCGTCAACCACATGGAGATCGGTCCTGCACACGCCGCAGGCGCCTATTCTGACCCGTACCATACCTGCCGCGGGAACAGGCTGCGGCCGCTCGCGAAGCTGTAGCGACCGGCCGGGTCCTTCGAGAACCATTGCCCACATCGCCATTAATTCCCTGATCGACGCGTCGCTCGCGCGACACCGGCAGCGCGCCTATCGGCAACGACACCTCAATACGACACGCCGGTTACAACGTCTCGGCTACCCAGCCGATCAACTCCCCCGCGAGACGCTGGAACGCGCCGTTGAACGCAACGCTCGCCGCCTGTGGAGAGAGCTTGTCAAGCTTTTGCGTCGCTTCGAACAGGCGGGCTGCGACGACTTTTCCATCCTTACCGACAAGTCGCGCGGACAGCTCGATGTCAGCCCGAAAGCCTGCGTCCGTCGCGATCCTGAAGCGCCTGATATCCAGGACCAGCTGATAGTCCGCGGCGGCTTCGTCGTCTCCCCGGAGCGGCGGATGGGACATGTCGTAATTTTCGAAACTCTCGATGATCCGGGCTTGAACGAGCTTGGGAATGCTGTCGGCCCACATCGCGTCGGCGAACTCCGGATGCTCCTCGGGCGACGAGAACAGGAAGCGCTGAGTGTCCAGCATTGCCACCACGGTCGGTTCGGGGATGGCCAGCACGCCTCCGATCGGCTTCCTGGGAACCGACGTAAAATCCCGTGCGGCATCGATGTCGTAAGTCACCTTTCGAACGGGCGCACCACCACCGGTCATGCGCTCAAGGCTGGACAGAATGCCGTCGATCTTTCCTGAGTTGCGCGCCAACGCCTCCGAGAACACCTGCAAATTAGCGATCGTAACCTTGAGCGGATCCGCATTCTGCGCCAACAGATCATCGACTTTCCGCAACGCGTCCCGCGCCGCCTGTGTCATGCTCTGTCCCGCGCCGGGGTCGGCCACCAGCGTGGAAACCGGTTCCGACCCGCCCAGCAACTGTCCGCCCTCAAGCGCGACGACGGGGACGCCCGTCAAGCCCTGGAATTCGAGACCGACCCTGGTATCGGATCGAACCGGCGTTGCCGAGTCCACCGCAATCGTCGCGTTGACGCGGCGGGGATGATCGGACGCCAGCGCCAGATCGGTCACCTCTCCGACGCGGATGCCGTTGAAAAGCACCGCGGCGCCGACCAGAAGGCCCGGAACCGCCCCATCGAACTGCACGCGATAGGTCGTCCGCGGCCCCATGCCGCCGCTGTTGTGCAGCCAGTAGACAAAACCGAAAACCGCGACGATAGCAGCGAGGACGAAGGCGCCGACAATAACAAAAGGAGCACGGATTTCCATTATTCAACTCGCCCTGTGTTGCAGCATCAAGGAGCGCTTGCCGTGGAAATAGGCCCGCACCCAGGGATGTTCGGATTGAAGCACATCACGCATCCGCCCGATGGCGACGATCTTGCCATCCGCAAGGGCCGCTATGCGGTCGCAAACGGTGTTGAGACTGGCAAGATCGTGCGTGACCATGAACACCGTCAGGCCCAATGTCTTCTGCAGCGTCCTGATCAGCGCGTCGAATTCCCCGGCGGCGATCGGATCAAGACCGGAGGTCGGCTCATCGAGGAACACAATGGCGGGATCGAGCGCCAATGCTCGCGCCAGTGCGACGCGTTTGGTCATGCCGCCAGAGAGCTCAGCGGGAAACTTGTCGCCGTCCTCCGCGCTCAAGCCAACCATCTCCAGCTTCGCGATGGCAATTTCGTCCAACAGTCCCTCCGATAACTTGAGGTTCTCTCGCAGAGGAAACTGGATATTCTGCTTTGCCGTTAGGGAGGAAAACAAGGCTCCCTGCTGGAACAGGATGCCCCATCGGCCCGCGACGGCCTGAGTTCTGCGATCATGAACTGCGCCGATGCGATCCCCCATCACCTCGATGCTTCCAGCCCGCCGCGGTATGAGGCCTATGATGGTGCGCATCAGCACCGACTTCCCGCCGCCCGAAGCGCCGACCAGACCAAGAATTTCCCCGCGACGAACATCGAGCGAGAGGTCGTCGATGATGATCCGCTGGCCAAAACCGACGACAAGTCCCTTGATGCGGATAGAATTCTGGTCCGAGGCTTCTTCCACGGCTACATCCCGATCGAAGCGAAGAATATCGCAAAAAGTCCGTCAAGCACGATCACAAGAAATATCGACTTCACGACCGACGTCGTCGTCTGCTTACCAAGCGACTCGGCGCTTCCCTTCACGCGCAAGCCCTCGCTGCAGGCAACTATCCCGATCACAAGCGCCATGAAGGGCGCCTTGATCATTCCAACCTCGAAATGTGTGATCGAGATGGCTTCGCGCAATCGCGCGATGAAGATCGCGGGATCCATCCCGCCATACAGCCACGCGACCAGACCTCCACCATAAAGCGCCGCCATCGCGCCGATGAATGTCAGGATCGGCAACGCGACGATCAGCGCGAGAATACGCGGCAAAATCAGCACGGTGACCGGATCGAGGCCCATCGTGGAAAGCGCGTCGATCTCTTCGCGCATTTTCATGGACCCGAGCTCGGCCGTATAGGCACTGCCCGAGCGGCCGGCGACCATGATCGCCACGATCAGAACGCCAAGCTCGCGCAACACCAGAATGCCGACCATATCGACGACGTAGGATTCGGCGCCGAACTTACGGAAGTGGAAAATGCCCTGTTGCGCAATGATCGCACCGATCAGAAACGTGATCAGTAGAATAATCGGGATCGCCTGCCAACCGACGCGATACAATTGATAGATCAGCGAGGTAAACCGCAACGAACGCGGCGCCCGAACAACAGCGAACAGCGCAAACCACAGCGCTCCGAACATCTGCAAAAAAACGGCTGCAGCCTCGCCCGCGCCGGAGGCGGCGCGACCGATATCCTCTACTCGGGCAACCACGGGATTACGCTTCTTGGCCGGCGGCAGGCCCTGACGGTTGACCCGCCGGACCGCCTCGATCAGGTCCGTATAGTTATCGGCAACTCCAACCATCTCGACCCGACCAGCCACGGACGCATGTCGGGCTAGCTTTTCCAGTAGCCAGGCGCCCAACGTATCGAGCGCACAAACGCCTGCGATGTCGATTCTCAGAGAGCGGACCTGCTCGACCTGCGGCAGCACATCCTTCAAAAGGATCTCCAAATCCGCAGCATTCGCAGCAACCCAGGCTCCGGACGGTCGCAATTCGAGCGTGTCATCTCTCGAAGATGTCACCAACAACGGCGTCTGAACCAAATATGCGTCTCCCGTCCTCGTCGCGCCGGAACCGCGTCAGGTGGATACGATCCGACCTGGCGAGCCTTCATAGCACAGGGCGCCGTGAACACGCTTGTTCATATCTGAAAGAGGCATAAATCCCGGCGCGGCTTTTAGCCGAAAGCACCCTGATCGGGGCGTTCCGCCCTATATGGCCCCGATATCCGCTCCATGTGCTTCCTGCTCAAACCCGGTCTGCGCCACTCGGCCGCATGGCGGCAGAGACCATGCGAACACCGCGACGTGACTCAACGCTTCTCTCTGGCAACGTGCGGGCGGTTAACTTACTTACGCACATAATCGATTCGATCTCGCAGGTGCTCTGCCGATGCGGGACAGCAGCTTCGGCGTCAGATGCCTCCCGCGAGATGATTCAGGCCGACTTGACATCAATCTTCTTTGCCGGCCGCTGTGCTTCAGGATTTTTCGGCAGCGTCACGGTCAACACGCCCTTTTCGAACTTCGCCTGAATTTTGTCTGTCTCAACGTCCTGCGGCACGCCGAACGTGCGCTCAAAAGAACCGAAGTGGCGTTCTTGAAGGTAATAGTTCTCCTTGTTTTCTTCTTTTTCCTCCTTCTTCTCTCCTTTGATGATCAGGTTGCTGTTCGAAACCGAGATGTCGATACTCTTTTCGTCAAAGCCCGGCAGGTCCGCGCTAACCTCGTAGAATTTGCCTTTATCAACGATATCCACCGGTGGCGCCGCGAGCGATCCGCCGCGACGCCAGAGCGGCTCGACGTCGAAGGGGACGGCGCGAAACGGCGACCGCCAGAAACCACGCCCGAAATCGTCGAACAGCCGCTCGATCTCGCGCTGCAAGCTGTCGAACGGATGCCATGACGACATGTGCTCCGGAACCTTGCCGCTCTCGACCTGCGCTGTGATCTTGGATGATGGCTCAGCCATGTTCGATCCTCCATGCACGATAGCAAGAATTCGAACTATGCTACGTCAGCAGCCCCGGACATCGTTGAGCCAGATCAACGAAGGCGATCGGTCAACTACGAGAATTATTGCAATCAGAGCGGACTGCGTACCGAGGCTGGCATTCTGTCGATCAACCTAGTGAGGAATGGCGCGCCCGCGCTGATCACGGCTCCGCGGAAGTTTGACCACGATCAATACGTCGGGACGCAAATTAGCGGATGTTATCGAATAGTATCTGGCGACAAACCATGAGCATCGTTCATCCCATGAGCAACCTGAAAATTTCCCACAATTCATTCGTCGTGGTCAGCGATGGAAGAAAAGCTCTTTTTCTGCGCAACGCCGGAGACGAAAAGTTCCCGAACTTGAAAACGGAAGAGGTTCTCGCTGACGACAATCCGCCAACGCACGAACAGGGAGCTGACCGCCCCGGACGGACGTTCAAGCGGGCAAACACCAACCGCCGCGCCGCCATCGCAGAGACCGATTTACACGACAGGGAGGAACAACGATTTCTGCGCACGGTGGCAGACAGAATGGAACGCCTTGTGCGCGAACAGAAACCGGATGCGCTTGTGGTGGCGGCACCGGCTCGCGCTCTGGCCGTACTGCGTCATCAGCTTCATCCTGACGTTCGGGCGCGGGTCATTCTCGAAACCGACAAAGACCTCACCAATCACCCGATTTACGAGATCGAGCGACACCTGTTCGGTGAGTGAGGACCATACTCGATCGGCCATCAATCAACGCTGCTGGTCGGGCTTTGCAACTCCGTCAGGAGTGAGCGCTCGCCTGGATGCCAGCCTCGCCGTTTAAGCTATAGCGCTTTCGAACGAAGCGGAGACCGTTTCACGCCAAGAGAACGCGTCAAAACAAAAACATGAAGCTTCGCTTCTGATTCCGTCGAGAGGCGAAAAAGCTCCAACGTCATAACCGCGCGGGATGCCCTTGTTCGCAGCGCTGCGGCTATATGGCGAGGTATCTCTGCAACACGCCGTCGCGTGACATTTCCTCA
>JBEBWH010000030.1:0-16116 GCA_040392305.1 Bradyrhizobium sp.
CTCGCATCGCCAGACCCACCGGATATCGGCATAAGCCTGCATACCAACCGCCGTCTCGTTGCCGGCCACAGGCAACCGGATCGCCCGCGGAAACCGGCCGACCCTGCTGGTCTCATCTTCCCGTAGCCCCTTCGCGGCTTGAGCGAAACTCGCTGCGACGCAGGAATTCCTTTGCCCGAATGACAATGCCCTGCCCCGCTACCGGATCGGAGCCTCCGGTTCGGCGGGCGCGGCCTCGATCCTGACGCCCACCAACATCACCAAGACCGACCAGGTTCGCGCCACTTCGCAGCGGCGCTTGTCGCAGCGGCGCTTGCCAGCTTTCCGGAGATATAATATGTTACTGATATGTTAGACGACTAAAGATAGAATTCCATAATCTTTACGGAGGCTTCCATGGAACTGGCGCAGACCCCGATGACGGAGCGGCAGCGCAAATACCGGGCCAATTACCGCGAGCGGGTGGCCGGCTGGTACAATGGCTGGCTTCACGTGCTGCTGATCTACACGATCGGCTTCACCGCGCTTTACGTCTACACCGCCAACATCCACGATGTGCTGTGGTGGGAGTGGCTCACCGTTCCCGCGATCTTCCTTGTCGCGAATTTCTTCGAATGGGCCGTGCATCGCTATGTCATGCACCGGCCGTCGAACATTCCGGTGCTGCGCGCGGTCTACAGCCGCCACACCCTGATGCACCATCAGTTTTTCACCGACCACGAGATGCGCTTCGCCGGCCACCACGACTGGCGCGTGACCTTCTTCCCGCCCTATGCGCTGGTGGTGTTCACGTTCATGTCGATCCCGCCCGCGATCATCGCCGGCTATCTGATCTCGCCGAATGTCGGCTGGCTGGTCATCACCACCACGACGTCGATGTATCTGATTTATGAGTTCATGCATTTCTGCTGCCATGTCGATGAGAACTGGTTCGTTCGCTACGTGCCGTTCGTCAACACCATCCGTCGTCATCACACCGCGCACCACAATCAGTCGATCATGATGGAGCGCAACATGAACCTGACCTTCCCGGTGATGGACTATGTGTTCGGCACCACCGATCTCAACCGCGGTCTGCTCGGACACATCTTCAATGGCTACAGCGAAAAATACATCAAGACCGACATGCGCAAGACATCGCGCACCCCGCGCGCCACGCCCGCATCAACCCCGGCGGAATAGGTCCGGCCGCGCCGCCACGAGCCCTTTCCGCATCGGAGAACGTCATGAGCGTCATCGAGCCGAACCTGTATGCACTGGGCTGGTTCGCTCTATTGTGGAGCATCTGCTGCCTTGGCTTCCTCCAGATTGCCGGCATGTTTCCGCTCGGCCATCAATCGGAGGACGCTCCCGCTGCTCCGGCTACGGTCGTTCTTTTCACGACCGGCCTATGGCTCGCATTGCTGGTCGGCACCTGCCTGTTCGCCATCGCCGAATTGCGATGGACGAGCTTCGTTATCGCCGCGGGAATTCTGTTTCTGTTTGTGCCTGAATTGTTTCAGGCAATTCCGGCGCGCTGGCGCAATCATCGGGCCGGCATCGCGACCACGGGCCTGACGCTTGCAGGCTCGCTCGCCCTGCTTGTTCATATCGGCGCGCTGCCGATCCGTTCGCTGCTGTAACCGCAGGCCCTTCGCGGCATTCCAAAACCGTCCTGACCAAGGATCCGACCATGCCCCACCACATCAAATTCATGCTGTCGCTGGGCTGTCTTGCAACAGCCACCGCTGGCTACTTCTTCATGGTGCATCTCGGCCAGACCGGCCCAAGCTACGCCGTCGCCTTTCTCGGCGCGTTCGCCACCGTCGCCATGTGGGTGTTCCCCGAGGTCATGAAGAAAGACGTCAAGCCCGGGAAACCCCGTTCCTGATCGCCACTCAAGACGCGCCGCCCGCCCGGCGCCGGAGCCTGCCATGACGCGCTATGTCGGCGACCGCACCATCGATGGAGTTTCCGTCGAAGCGGACGGACAGCAACTATCGCCTTATTACGACCAGTTTCGCCTGACCGAACACGGGTTCGAATGGAGCTATGAAGGCCCCGAACCCGCTCAGCTCGCATTCGCCCTGCTCTACGATCATCTCAACGACGCTGCGCGCGCGAAGACGCTGCACGCAGCATTCATGCAGAAGATCGTGGCGAATTTCGACAATGAATGGGAGCTGACCTCCGGCGATATCGACGATGCGATCGCCGCGCTGGAACGCCGCGCCTGACCGCGTCCGTCACTCTCGATCAGGATTTCTCTCATGACGCTGAGCTATCGCGCGGCCGTGCTGCATAAAAGCGGCACGCCGCTTGCTATCGAGCAGGTCACTACCCCCGACCCGTCGCCGGGCGACGTCGTCGTCCGCATCCAGGCGGCAAGCCTCTGTCACACCGATCTCGAAGTCATCGACGGATCGCTCCGCTATCCCTTGCCGATGATCCTCGGGCACGAAGCGTCGGGCATCGTCGAGGAGATCGGCGCTGAAGTGACGAATGTACGGCGGGGCGATCATGTCGTGCTGTCGTGGAATCCCCATTGCGGCCATTGCTTCCACTGCGACCGCAATCAGCCGATCCTGTGCGAGACCTATCTCGGCGAAGGGCCGAAAGGCCATCACTTCGATGGCCGTTCCAAGGCGTCGCTGGCATCAGGCGAGCCGCTCACCCATCTGATGTTTCTCGGCTCCTTCGCCGAATACTGCGTGCTGCCGGCCCAGCAGGCGATCGCGGTGCCCAAAGACATTCCGTTCGATCGCTCATGCCTGATCGGCTGCGGCGTGATGACCGGCGCGGGCGGCGCGCTCAACGTCGCCGACATCCGCAACGGCGACACCGTGATGGTGATCGGCTGTGGCGCTGTCGGCCTCGCCGCCGTACAGGGCGCGGCGATGGCGGGAGCCGGACAAGTCATCGCCGTCGATCTCGACGACGCCAAGCTCGCGCTGGCCTCACGCCTCGGCGCCACCGCCACCGTGAATGCCGCCACCAGCGATCCCGTGGCAATGGTGAAGGCAGCCACCGCCGGTCGCGGCGCGGACGTGGTGCTGGAATCCGCCGGCCACCCGACCGCCTTCCGCCAGACCGCCGAAGCGGTGCGGCCCGGCGGCGAGGTCGTCTGGCTCGGCAAGATCGATGTCGACAAGGATGTCAGCTTCCGCTGGGGCTCGCTGATGGGCGAAAAGCGGCTACGTCGATCGAGCTATGGCGGCGCACGTCCGCGACGTGATTTTCCGCTGCTGGCGCAAGCCTATCTCGACGGCCGCCTCAAGCTCGACGAACTGATCAGCGGGCGCATCTCGCTCGATGCCATCAATGACGGCTTCGATCTCCTGCGCCAGGGCAAAACCATCCGCACTGTCGTCACATTCTGAGGCCACGCCATCAATCTAGACGGTCGCGCGCGCGAAGCTCTCGATATAGCCGACGAGCTGATCGGACGCGGCCGCAGCCCGTTCCGGATCGCGCGCCGCAATCGCCTCGGCGACCTCCGCATGGAGACGCGCGGCGCGCGGCAGATCCGCCGTTTCGCGATAGTGCTGATACCAGAAACGGCGCGACAGGCCGTGCATCAATCCCATCGAGCGGGTAGCGAACTCGTTCCGCGCGGCAGCCGCGATCAGCGTGTTGAGCTGCTGATCGAAGCGCATGAAGGCAAGATCGTCGGTCTGCTCTGCGGCGAGCCGCATGCCGGCCGAAATCTCGCCGAATTGCAGGCGCTCCGCATCGGTCGCCCGCTCGGCCGCGCAGCGCGCCATCAGCCGCTCCAGTTCGCGGCGAACCTCGAGCAGCCGCAACTGCACGCTGACATTGATCTCGGAGACAAGGATGCCGCGCCTCGGCATGATATTGACCAGACCATCACGCGAGAGCCGTTGCAGCGCTTCGCGGATCGGCGTGCGGCCGATATCCAGTCGTTTGGAGAGGACAAGCTCGGACAGCACTGCGCCGGGCGGAAGCTGCAGCGTGACGATCAACTCCTCAAGCTGCGCGTAGGCGAGATCGGTCAGCGTCGTATCGGTCTCGCCTGAATCTGTCAGGCTGCGCGCCGCCGCCGGGCGTTTGCCTGGCCGCCGGCCCGAGGATTGGCTCCTGCCCTTCACTTTCCGCAAGATCAGCGACCGCTCTTGAACACCGCTGCGCATCCCGCCTCTGCCGGCGGCAAGATCGCGCATCCCCTGCGGTATCTCATACGCCGGCGGAGTCGGCAAGCAGCCGCCGCGCGGTCGATCAGGCGGTCAGTTCGCGGGCAATGACCAGACGCTGCACCTCGCTGGTGCCCTCCAGGATACGCAGCACGCGCGCTTCGCCGGGCAGGCTCGATACGTCATACTCCTCGAACGCGCCATAGCCGCCATGCACCTGCAAGGCGATATCGGCGACCTCGCTCGCCATCTCGGTCGCGAACAGTTTGGCCATGCAGGTTTCGAGGCGGAACGGCCGCTCGGCATCGGCAAGGCACGCGGCATTGCGGATCATCAGTTCGGCGGCGTGGATGCTGGTCATTGCGTCCGCCAGCGGAAAAGTCAGACCCTGATGGGAGAAGATCGGCACGCCGCCGACCTTGCGCCCCGCGCCATACGCCCTCGCCAGATCCAGCGCCTTGCGCGCGAGACCAAGCCCTGTTGCGCCGACAAGAATGCGGCCGATGCTGAGCGTGGTGAGAATTTGCTTCAAACCATCGCCGCGATTGCCCACCATATTGGCCTTGGGCACGCGGCACTCGTCGAGAAACAGCTCGACCGAGTCGGCGATGCGCCAGCCGATCTTCCGCCCCGCCTTGCCGACCTTGAAGCCCGGCGTGCCGACCGGCACGATGAAGGTGGACAGGCCTTTCGAACCCAGTTCCGGATCGGTCACGGCCACGAAGGTCGAGACGCCATGCAGCGGCGTTCCCGCATTCGTCGAAAACACTTTCGAGCCTGACAGAACAAACGAGTCGCCGTCTTCGACCGCGCGCATCTTGACGCTCGCGACGTCGGAACCGCCGCTCGGTTCGGTAACGCCGAACGACGCGATGAACTCACCGCGGCACAACGGCTCAAGCCACTTGCGTTTGACATCGTCGGAACCGTAGCGCGCGATCACCGTCATCGGGGCGCTGTTGCAGAGATAAATCGCGGCAAAGCCCGGCTCCACTCTTGCCAGCGTTTCGGCCACGATCGCCGCGCCGCGCGTGCCCAGTCCCCCGCCGCCGAAGTCGGGATCATAGGCCGTGCCCATGAAGCCGAGCGATAGAAACTCCTTGACCAGATCGGTCGGAAAGCGATGCTCATCGGCGAAGGGCTTGATATTCGGCCGCAGCGATCCATCGGCGAATTGCTCGACCGCGGACTTGAGCATGGTTTCATCGTCGTTGAGATCGAGCAGCATAGGTATCGTCCCTGTTTACTTGCCTGCGTGCGCCGTCAGCGGGCGCGGAATTTGTCCAAAGTTGCCTGCGCCGCCTGTTCACGGCAGTTGTCGAGAAACAGGCGGTTGGCCTCGAAATCCATCGCCTCGGCATCCGCCATCAGATAGCTCGAGAAGAAGCGCTTGGTGGCTGCCACCGCCGGCTGCGGCAGCGCTGCGATCTTTGCCGCGACCGCAAGCGCGGTCTCCAGCGCCTGCCCGTCATCGCACACGTAATCGACCGCGCCGAGTTCACGCGCCGTCTCGGCGGTGAGCGGCTCGAGGCAGAAGCACAACAGCCGCGCCTTGACGAGGCCGACGCGGGCAACCAGCGATTTGATCCCCCATGGCGTCAGCCATCCGTGCGGCACCTCCGGAAGGCTCCAGCTCGCGCTCCGCCCGGAGACGACGACATCGCAGCACGTCGCCAGAGCAAAACCGCCGCCAATCGCAAACATCTCGATGGCGGCGACCACCGGCTTGCTGATGAAGCCGATCAGGCGGCCGAGATCGCCGCACTCCTGCTCAAAGCGCCCCATCGCCTCAAGATCGAGCGCACCGATAAATTTCAGGTCGCTGCCCGCCGAAAAGCCGGGCGCTGCTCCCGCCAGCACGATCGCTCCGATACCATCATCGCGGTCGAGCGCCAGCAGCGCGGCCTTGACGCCGTCCACCAGCGCCTGATCCATCGCGTTGCGCCGCGCCGGCCGCAGCAGCGTGACGATCGCCACGCGCTCCCTGACTTCAACCGAAACCACTTCACCGCTGGTCATGCCGCCCTACCATCCATCCATTCAACGGCATCAGTTGCCGAGATACATCTGCTTGACCTCGGTGGTCTCAGCCAGCACCTTGGCCTCGCCCGAAATCACGATACGCCCCGACTGCAGGACGTAGGCGCGATCCGCACAGCCGAGCGCCATCATTGCATTCTGCTCGGCGAGCAGAATCGTCAGGCCCTCGCGGGCGAGATTACGAACCGTCTCCCCAAGCTCCTCGATGATGATCGGCGCAAGACCGAGCGTCGGTTCATCGAGCATCATCAGCCGCGGTCGCGCCATCAATCCGCGGCCGATCGCAAGCATCTGTTGCTCGCCGCCGGACATCGAGCCAGCGCGTTGCGCGTGCCGCTCCCGCAAGCGCGGAAACATCTGGTAGACCCGCTCGATATCGTCGCCGACATTGTCGCGGTCGGGGCGGTGATAGGCGCCCATCATCAGATTGTCCTGCACGCTGAGCCGTGGGAACACCTGACGGCCTTCCGGCACCAGCACGAGACCTGACTGCACCCGATCGACGGTGGCGAGCGAACCGATCTCGCGGCCGTCGAAACCGATCTGACCGGAATCGGCTTTCTTCAGGCCGGCGAGAGTCCGCAGCGTCGTCGACTTGCCGGCCGCATTCGAGCCGATCAAGGTGACCACTTCGCCTTTATCGATCTTGAACGAGACGCCACGCAGGACCGCCTGCTTGCCGTAGCTTACGGTGAGATTTGAAACATCAAGCATGTTTTGCGCCCAGATAGGCCGTGACGACGGCTTCGTTGGCGAGAACGTCGGCGGTCTTGCCAGAGGCAATGACGGCGCCGTGATGCAGAGCGATGGAACGATCGGCGAGCCGCCCGAGAAAACCGACCTTGTGATCGATGATGCAGAGCGTCACGCCATGCTGCCGGAGGTCGCGCAGCACGCCGTCGAGATTGACGATCTCCTCCTGGCCGAGGCCGGAGGCAGGCTCGTCGAGCAGCAGCAGCTCCGGCGAGCAAACCATCCCCATGGCGACGCCGAGCATCTTCTCGCCGCCATAGGACAGCGCGCCGGCTTCCTCGTTGCGCTGCGCATCGAGCCGGCACAGCTCCAGCGTCTGGCTGACTTTCTGCTCCAGCTCGCGTTCAAGTTCAGCGGGAAAGCCGGCGATCAGCGTCTTCAAACGTGCAACTCCAAGCGCGCGTTTGACATGCAGATGGCAAGCGATGTGCATGTGCTGAACCACCGTCAGCTCCGGAAAGAGCTGCGGATTCTGGAAAGTCTTGACCAGACCCTGCTGCGCCACTTCGAATGGCGGCAGCACGCTGATGTCGTTTCCTTTCCAGATGATGCTGCCGGATGTCGGCTTGATGATGCCGGCAATCAGGCTGAGCGTCGTCGTCTTGCCCGAACCGTTCGGTCCGAAGATGCCAACGATCTCGCCGCGTTCGATGCCGAACGAGACATCGGAGACAGCGGTCAGGCCGCCGAAGCGCTTGGTGAGGTTTTGAATATCAAGCAGCATTTTTTCTGCTCGTCAGCAGGCCCACGATGCCTTTCGGCATCACGAGAATGACAAAGATGAGGATTGCGCCGTAAAGCGCGATGCGAAGTTCGGCGCTCAACTCGATGACGTGAGGCAGCGCCGTCAGCGCCAGCGCGCCGATCACCGGGCCGATCAGCGAATTGACCCCGCCGAGCAGCACCATGGCGATAATGTCCAATCCCAGCGGGATCGAGAGATAGTGCGGCTCCACGAAGCCGGAATAGAAACCGTAGAAGGCTCCCACAAGGCCGGCAAGCGCGCTGCCGATGGCGAAGCTCAGCAGCTTGTACTTGAAGACGTCGATGCCCAGCGTTTCGCCAAGCTGATCGTTCAGACGGATAGCGGCGAGGCAGCGCCCGATCCACGATGCCAGCACGCGATGACAGACGATGAAAACAACGACGAGAAGCGCGAGCGTGATGTAATACCAACTGACGCCACCCGAGATGGCGAAGCTGCCCCACGGCGTCCAGATCGACGGCTTCTCGACCACCGTGATGCCGAGCGAGCCATTGGTGACGCTGTTCCAGTTCAGGGTGATCAGCCGCAACACCTCGGAAAAGGCCAGCGTGACGACAGCGAAGTAGAACTCCTTCAGCTTGAAGCGGAAGCAGATCGTTCCGACGATCATCGACAGTATCGACACCACGATCATCGCAGGCACGATGGCGAGCCAGAAATTCCAGCCATAGGTCGTCACGAGAATCGTGACGATATAGGCCGAGACGCCGAACGAGGCGGCATGGAACATTGAGAGCTGGCCGGTGAAGCCGAAGATCAGGTTGAAGCTCACGGCCAGCGAAGCCGCCATGAAGCCGTAGATCGCAATCGCAAGGGTGGAATCGCTTTGCACCGCGAGCGGAAGTGCGAGCGCCAGCAGAAGACCGGCACCAGTCGCATATTTCATGATCGGTCTCCGAACAGGCCACTCGGCCGGACGAGAAGAATGGCAATCAGGAACACGAGGCCGTAGGCGTCGCGGAAAGCGGACGGAAAGAACACGGAGCCGACATTCTCGCTGACGCCGAGGATGATGCCGCCGCCGAGCGCACCGATGACGCTGCCGATGCCGGCGAGGATCGCCGCCTCAACGGCCTTGAGAATGTAGGCCGCGCCGATGGTCGGCTCGATCGAGTACATGCTCGCATAAAGTCCGCCGCCGAGACCGGCGAGCGCCGTGGAGTAGACCACGACGATCGTCTGCAGCCGGCCGGTGCGAATCCCCATCAACGCCGCGGCTTCCGGGTTCTGGGCGTAGGCGAAGGCGGCCCGACCGAGCCAGGTGCGCGTCAAAGCCAGATAGGTGCCGAAAATGACCACCAGGAAGACCGCGCATACCGCGAGCTTGATCTTGGGCAGCACCACGCCTGCAATCTTCACCGCGCCGGGAAGCACGTAAGTCAGATCCTTCGGCGTGGTCGTGAACGCGGCCAGCACCAGAGCCTCGAAGATGTAGATCATGCCGATCGACACCAGAAGGCCGTTGACGAGGTTGCCACGCGTGAAGCGGAACAGCGTGATATCCGACACATAGCCGAAGATGCTGACGACGATCATCGCACCTATGACGGCAAGCGGATAGCTGATGCCGCTGACGTCGTAGAAATACCATGTCGCGTAAGCTCCCAGCATCATGAAGGCGCCGAGCGCGAAGTTAACGATGCCGGTAAGTCCGAATGTGAGCGTTACACCGAGCGCGATGATGCCGTAGAGCGAGCCGACAATCACGCCGTTGAGCAACTGCCCGATAATGAGCTGGGTCATAGATCCAATGCCTGTTGACAAGACGGTTCGGGAAGAACCTCCTGGTGGAGGTCCTTCCCGCCACTCGCGATCGGACTAGTCCTTGGTCGGATCGTACTGGACCGTCTCGATCTTGCCGCCCTTACGAACATGGACGACGTCGAAGACGAACACGGCCTCGCCGGTCTTGTCGTATTTGATCTTCCACATGCCTTCGTAAGTCATGTTCATCAGGGCCTGGCGAACCTTGGCGACGTCATCGACGCTGCCGGCCTTCTGCATCGCCTCGACCAGCATGTAGACGTGGTCGTAGCAGGATGAGGAGCAGAGCGGCGCCTGATCATAGGGGAAGTCACGCTTGTGGATCTTCTTGTAGCTCTCGATGAAGGCCCTCACGCGCGGCTCGGTGTTCTCCGCGCTTTCGAAGTACTTCGGAACGTAGGCGATATAGTCCTCGATCGCGTCCTTGTTCTTAAGAGCGGGACCGATCGACCCGCGCACCAGGAAGAAGCGATTGCCGAAACCTGATTCCGTGGACTGACGGACGATGTCGTACAGCACCGCGTCTGAGTAGCCCGGGAAAAGGATATCCGGCTTACCCGCGGCAAGCTTGGCCAGCACCGCGCTAAAGTCTTTGGTGCCCGGTTCGAACAGCTCGACCGTCAGCTCGATCCCCGCATTTTTGAACAGCTCGGTATAAATATCCACGGCGGTCTTGCCGAACGCATCGTTCTGGAAAAGCATCGCCACCTTCTTGGTGTTGAGCTTCTTCAGATAGTCGATCATCAGCTTGCCGAATCCGACCGATCCCGCGTCCCAGTTCCAGGTTCGCAACAGATAGTCATGGTCCGGCTTGCCAAGCGCATGGTGCGCGGACGTCGCGCCGGCAAACAGCAGAAACTTCCCATTATGCTGATTGGCGATCGGCTCGATCGCGTTGAAAACGTTGGTGAGGAACGGCCCGAACACGTACCGGACGTTGCCTTCCATCATCTTGCGGAACTGCACGGTGGCCTCGCGCGGCTCGCCCCGCGTGTCCATCTGGTGCAATTCGAGTTTGTAAGTCTTGTCGCCGACCTTGAAGCCGCCCTTGGCGTTGATTTCCTCGACCGCGACCTTGGTGCCCTGTGCGGACATCCAGCCATAAGTCGCGGTCGCGCCGGTCAGCGCTTCGATCTGCCCGATCTTCACCACGTCCTGCGCCTGCGCGGCGTGGCCCAGCAGAAGGCCGCAGGCAACGGCGCCGGCAAGCAAGCCCTGCCTTGAATGGATCATTGGTTTCTCTCCCGGATATTGTACTATTTGAGTGACGTACTAGTAATATCTTACACACATACAGTCAACCGTGCTGCGCGCATTTGATCGACCTAATGTCTAGTCGTATGCGCTTGAGTTCGGCCCACGGTTGAAGGTATTCGTTTGTCGTCGCGACCCCGTCGCACCGCTGAGGTTTCCAAGTCCATGGCAAGAAAACCCGGGATTGCTTCCCCGCCCGAATCCCAGGCTGAAGCAGCCCATCGCCGGCTCGAAGAGATGATCGTCACTCTCCAGTTGCCACCCGGCAGTCACTGGTCGGAAGAGGGGCTGGCCGAGAAGATCGGCATCGGCCGCACGCCCGTGCGGGAAGCGGTGAAGCGATTGCAGGCCGACTATCTGGTGAAGATCTTGCCGCGCCACGGCCTGATGATCACCGAGATTGACATCCATCAGCAGTTGCTGGCGATCGAACTGCGCCGCGAATTAGAGATCTTCATTTCGACGCGCGCGGCGCGGCGCATCATGGCGGGAGACCGCGACAGGCTGCTTGCGGCGGCCGATGAAATCGATGGCGCCGGGAAGCATGGCAACCTTGAAAAATATCTTCGCGGCGTTTTCAAAGCGAACGCGCTGATCGCGAGCGCTGCCGGAAACCCGTTCGCCGCCCGCTCGATCTCCCCGCTTCACGCCATGTCGCGCCGTTTCTACTATCGCTACGAGTCCGATCTGAAGAACCTCGGTGCGATGGGCGCACTGCATGCAGAGCGCGCCCGTGCGGTCGCACGACAGGACGAGGAGCGCGCGCTCGCGAACGTGACCGCTCTGATGACCCAGATCGAAAGCTACACGCGCAGAATATTCGAGCTGGGGGTCGGCCTGAGTTCCTGATTGCCGACATGACACCCGGCCGGTGTCGGCCGGGGCGGTCGCATCGCTCGTGGAAGTCGCCGGCCGGCACTGCAATGAAATATCGCCTGACGCAGGGTTGCGCCAGGCGATATTATTTTCCGCCGTTTAGTGGGCGTCAGGCCGACTGTGCGCGCGGAGTTTCGGAGAACAGCCGCGCATCCATCGGCTTCAGATCATCCGCCACCTTCCACGGCGCGAACTCCATCTGTTCGAGCACATCACGCCGCACATCGATGCCGGGAGCGACCTCGGTCAGGATCAACCCCTCCGGCACCACCTCGAACACGGCGCGCTCGGTAATGACCTTCGCGCTCTGCCCGCGCCTGACACCGCCGGCGACGGAATAAGTGATGTGATCGACGCCGTTGACGAACTTCCGCACCTTGCCTTCCTTCACGATCCGGAGCTTGCCGTCGCTGAAAGCAACGGATAGCCCGCCCGTGGTGAACGTGCCGGTGAAGACGAGACGCGACGCATTTTCGGCAATGTCGATGAAACCGCCCGCCCCCGGATTGGCAGCGCCGAACCGCGACACATTGACAAGGCCCGCGCTGTCGAACTGCGCGAAGGCCAGGGCCGCGAAACGGCACAGCCCGCCATCGATCGCATCGAACTGGTAAACCCCATCGAGCAGCGCGTCGGGATTGAGGTTAGCCGAGAACTGCCAGCCGGACATCACGATGCCGCCATAGGAGCCGTGCTCGGTGGTAAACCAGTAATCCTTGAGGCCGCCATTGGCGAAGATGCCCTGCTCCGCCATCACCAGCGGCACATCCGCGGCGGCGCCGAAGCCGAAGATCGACAGCTCATGCTTGCGCACCTCCTGCGCCGCGCGCATGGCGACCACCTTGTCCTCCGACATCGGAATCGGCGGAAGCTCCGACAGCGGCTTGCGATGGCCGCCGAAAAATACGGCATCGAACGGCACATCGGTGGTCATCATCATGTCGGGATCGACGACCACCGCATCGACGAACATGCCGGGGATGCGCACCTCGCTGGCCGGCCGCGTGCCATGCGGCACCGCCCGGCGCACCTGCGCGATGACGCGGCCACCGTGAGCCTTCGCCGCCAAAGCGAGCGCGATATTCGACGACACCAGCGCTTCGTTCTCGAACGAGAGATTGCCCAGTTCGTCCGACGACGACGCATAAAGAAAGACGGTGTCGAGCTTCCAGCTCGGATAGAACAAATAGGGCTGTCCTTCGAATTCGATCCGCTTGACAAGATCCTCCGTGGCGGACGGCGTGAAGCGCCCCCCGCCATGGACGGGATCGGCGTAAGTGCCAAGGCCCACGCGCGTCATATAGCCGGGACTGCGCCGCGCCACTTCGCGCAGCCAGTGCATGGTCGCACCGATCGGCCAGGAATAGGCCTCAACCTTGTTCTCGCGGATCAGCCGCATCAGTTCCGGCCGCTTCCCGGTGACAGGATCGACCGGATTGATGTAGGAGCCGCCGACGATGCGCTTCATCAGCCCTTCCTGGGCGACATGATCCATGCCCTTGATGCCTTGGGCATCGCCCGTCCCGACGGGAAAGTAGAAGGTGAGGTTCTTCGGACTTCCGGTGTTGCGGAAGCGATCGCCGAGAGCCTTGAGCAGCGTGTCCGGCGTCACCCATCCGATCACACCCACACAGCCGACAGTGGAGCCGTCGGGAATGGCCGCGATGGCGGTCGCCGCATCAACAATCTTGTTCACGATTTCACCGTAAAGCGTTCGAAGGTCTTTCTTGAGGATGGCGTCTCGCAGTTCGCCGCGAATTCGCGCGACGCGACCTCGTCGAGGCGCTCGGCATCGGCCATGATGAACGGCTCAAAGAAGCGCTTGGTGGAGGCAATCGCCTCCTTCGGCACAGCCGCCAACTCGGCGGCGACGCAGCGGGCATGCGCAAGCGCCCCGCCCGGGTCCGCGAGATCGTCGACGAGGCCGATCCGCGCCGCCTCATTGGCGTCGATCGGCGCGGCGCCCCATGTCAGCCGTCGCGCCCGCACCGGGCCGACCCGCGCGAGCAGCGCCGTCAGCCCCCAGGGCGGCAGCCAGCCGTTCGGCGCCTCAGGCAGATGCCAGCGCACATTGGAGGCGCTGACGACAATGTCGCATGAGGCCGCCAGAATAAATCCGCCGCCAAGCGCATAGCCTTCGACCGCGGCGATCACCGGCTTGGCGCGATAGCCGATCGCGCGGGCGATCGCGGCCGTATCCGATTCATGCCGGCACATCTCCGCAATCGAGAGCCCCGCCAGTTCCTTGAGATCGCTGCCGGCACAGAACGCCGGCGGCGCGCCGGTGAGCACCACGGCGCGAACCTCCTCGCTCGCCTCGGCACGGGCAAGAGCGGCCGCCAGTTCCTCCATCACCTGCGAGCCGAGGGCATTGCGCCGCTCGGGTCGGTCGATCGTGATCAGGGCCGTTGCGTCGGCAATTTCTTCGTATCGGATCATGAGCAAACGCCTTAGTGATCGAGTCGCGCACCGTCAGCATTGAGAGCGGCGCGCACGGCGCGCCCGTCGATCGCCCGCGGTTCGATACGCTCGCGAACCGCGATCGCGGCGGCATGGCCGATGGCATGGCCATAGCCGAAGCACTGCGCGGTGACGCGGGCGGAAGCGACCGCCTCGTGCTCGGCGGAGAGGCAGCGGCCGGCCACCAGCAGTCCCTCGCCCCGCTCAGGCACGAAGCAGCCATATGGAATCTCGTAGTAGTCGTTGAGCAGCCATTCGACCTTCGGCTTCTCGCCCGAATGCAACTCGATCGGCCACGGCGAGGCGGCAATGCCATCGGCAAATTTGGAGCCCCGCACGACATCGCTGTTCATCAGCCGCGAGACGCCCGCCACCTGCCGCGTCTGGCGCACGCCCACCTGCACGCCGGTATCGTTGAGAAAGGCATTTTCGCAGCCCGCCAGATTGTCGCGGAAGAAACGCGCATATTCGCGAACCTGCAGTCGTCCCTCGATTTCGGCATCGGTGAAATCCTGCGCGAACAACGGATTGAGCTCGCGCCCGTCCGGCCCGATGATGCGGGTGCAGTTGCACATCAGCTCGTTGGGCCGCGTCGTCGTGAACAGCCAGATCTTGGCGCGCGGCAGCTTGTAATCGCCGGCATTGTGCTTGGCGCGGATCATGTCCGAGATCGTCTCCGGCATGATGGTGTCGGAGCCATAGGCGGCGAGAAAGCGTTCGATATCGACGCCCATCATGCGGAAGATCATGGTGGGGTTCTGCACCCGCCCATTGTCGCCGATGAAATTCGGCAGGCCCGCCATCGCCACCACGTCGGCATCGCCGCTGGCATCGATGACGACCTTGCCACGGGCGTCGAGCGGCCCTTCCTTGGTCCAGACCGTCAGCCCCCCGATCTTGTCGCCATCCATATGCACGCCGGTCGCAACGGCGTGGAAGATGATGCGCACACCGGCCTCGCGCAGCATCAGATCGGCCGCCTCGCGCCAGACATGCGGATCGTGCACGTTGGCCCAGGTCTTGCCGTAGCGCAGGGGCGGCGTCAGCCCTCCCATCGCTTCGAGCCGCTTGCAGAACTCGTCGGCAAAGCCGAACACGACCTGCTTCGGCAGCGCTTCGATATTGTCGGAGGCCTCGTAAAGCCCGCACACGGTGCCGGACAGTCCCGCGACCGCTCCGCCACCGCAGAATCCGTACCGTTCGACCAATGTGACGCTGAGGCCCTGACGCGCTGCGGTGACGGCGGCGGCAACACCGGCCGCCCCTCCACCGATCACAAGCACATCGGACTCCACGCGGTGGATGCTGCGCGCGTCCAACTCGCCCTCCCCTATTGTACTATTTCAGTGATGTATTACCAATATCTCCAAAATCACGCAAGCCCGCCGCGCCGGTTCTTTTCAAGGGCGGTTCAGGCGTGGATCGAGCTTGCGGGAAACACTGGCAGCTCCGCCGCAGGCCGCCCCGAACGGCCGCTCAAGTCCGAGCCCGGCGATCGGCGGCGACGGCGGAAACAGCAGGCGCGGCCCCCTGCGCTACGGGCGAAGAGCATCCAGCGCATGCCCGCCCGTTCAAACGAAGCTATAAATCCGCGCTGTTTCGCGCGACCTGAAAGAGCGGGACATGTCTGCTGCGATCTTGGCGGCCGTCGCCGGAGCGCCGGTCGGTAAACTGATCACGGCCATTGCCGATGGCCGCTCCCGCTCCCGTCGAGATCATTATCGCCGAATGGCGCGAGCGTCTCGGTGCTGGAAGCGACCGAAAGCGAAGTTATGGATCATTGCTCCAACGTGTGGGGCGCCTGCCCGCACCGACACGTATCGCGCGGCGGATCGCGAGAGGCCTATCCGCGGGCGGAGCGCAGGGCTTCCCAGATCGCCGATGGCGACATCGGCATATCGAGTTGCGTCACCCCGCGTTCGGACAGCGCATGAATGATCGCATTGGCCGCAGCCGGCAGCGCGCCGGACACGCCCGACTCGCCCGCGCCCTTCACGCCCAGCGGGTTGGTCGTGCAAGGCACGACGTGATGGCCGAGCCGCATATGCGGCATCGTGTCGGCGCGCGGCATCG
>JBEBWH010000031.1:0-15765 GCA_040392305.1 Bradyrhizobium sp.
CGCCGCCAAGAATGAAGACAGGCTTTGTCATTATCGTTTTCCTTCAGACTTCAATATCGAGTCGGCCGCCTGCCGGGCCACCTCGCGCAGAGGCGCTTTCACGAGCTTCCCGTTCAGATTGCGCGGCAACGGCGTAGCGCTCACAGTCACGTAATCGGGCGTCTTGTAATCTGCGAGCTGCTCGGCGCAGAACGCGCGCAAGGCTTCAACATCGATCGCACCGGTGGCGTGGAGAAATACGTGGATGCGCTCCCCCAGCACGGGGCAAGGGGCGGCAACCGCGGCCGCCTCGATCACGCCTTCGAAACGTTGAATGACATTTTCCAACTCGACGCAATACACCTTGAAGCCGCCGCGGTTGATCATGTCCTTGATGCGATCGAGCACGCGTAGATAGCCCTGCGAATCCAGCGCACCGATATCGCCTGAGCGCCAGTATCCCGCGACAAAGGATGCGCGGGTCGCCTGCGGATTGTCCCAGTAGCCGATGGCGTTGCCGGGACTGCGGATCCACAGTTCGCCGGTTTCTCCGTGGGGCACTTCCCGGCCCGCTTCGTCGAGCACACGAATGTCGACACAAGGCAGCAGCGTTCCGACGGAATCAGGATACCTCGCCGCATCCCCGCGCTCGGTGAGCGTCACGGCGGATGTCGTTTCGGTCGCGCCAAAGCCGTTGTAAAGCTCGAGATTCGGCAACACCTCGGCTAAGCGCTGGATGGTGATCTCCGGCATCGCCGCGCCGCCGAAGTGGCCGATCCGCCAGGAGGACAGATCCCGCCTGGCGATGTCCGGCTCCAGCAGGCAGAGGTTGTACATTGCCGGCACCATCACTGCGGCGGTGATCCGCTGCGTCTCGATGATTTCCAGAACTTCGGCCGCCTTGAATCCGCGGAGGCTGACGATGCAACCGCCTATACGCATCATCACCACGACGACTGCGAGCAGACCTGAGATATGCGACCCCGGTATCGTGAGCAGCATCCGATCGTCAGGACGATAGCCGAAAATCCTCTCGTAATTTTGCGCCGTATGCAGGAAGCCGAGATGCGACAGAACAGCGCCCTTGGGCTTTCCGGTGGTGCCAGACGTGTACATGATGCAGGCCGGTGCCGATCCTTCCACGGGGCAATCGCGCTTTGCCGCATCGGCGCTGGCGACGAGATCCTTCAACGTGACATGCGGAACGGTCGTCGGTGATCCGTCAACGCACA
Organism: Bradyrhizobium sp.; assembly: GCA_040392305.1. Taxonomy (GTDB): domain Bacteria; phylum Pseudomonadota; class Alphaproteobacteria; order Rhizobiales; family Xanthobacteraceae; genus PRO6. Next base: position 1,212 of record JBEBWH010000031.1, read on the forward strand.
CGTGCAACTTCACGGTCGGAATCGTCGCGCAAGCCGGCAGACGCCCTGCAAGTTCGGCGTCGAAACATAAGGCGGAGGCCGAACATTGATTGAGGATGTATTCCAGTTCAGCCGCGCTCTGCCGCGTACCGATCGGAACCGCGATGGCCCCGAGGCGCCAAATGCCGAAAAGCAGCGCCACGAACTCGATGCTGTTGCCGAGGAACGGCGCCACGCGCTCACCCGCGGCAATGCCGGAGGCCGCGAGCGCATTGGCGATACGGTTGGTCTCGGTATCGAGGGTGAGATAATCCCATTGGCGCGCGCCATCGACAATGGCCGGCGCCGCCGGCCTGTCAGCCGCCACCGCCGCCAACATGTCGCTGAGATTTCGAGGACGATCAGCGTAACACGGCACTAGCCGGTCGCCATAGAGCGCCTCGATCCGGATCAAGGGCTGTTGCGCAACCATGGTCATGCTCCCGCAGCCTCTCCGCCGCGCGTCAGCGGTTCACGCATGCGCACGGCGCCGTCGATCCGCACCACCGATCCATTCATCATGGCGTTCTCGATCAAGGCGCGAACGAGATGCGCGAATTCGTCGGGACGGCCGGGTCGAGTCGGGAACGGCACGTCTTCAATCAGCTGGTCCCGCGTATGCGGAGGCACCACATCATACATTCCGGTGCGGAACGTGCCTGGCGCCACTGTCATGACGCGGATGCCGTACCGCGCAAGCTCGCGCGCAAGCGGCAGCGTCATCGCCGCCACGCCGGCCTTCGACGAGCCGTAAGCAGCCTGCGCCGACAAGGCTTCATACGCGGCGACCGAGGCCGTGTTGACGATAACGCCGCGCTCCTCGTCGTCATCCAGCGGCCCCGCGTCGGCCAGCCCCGCGGCAAACAGGCGCAGCGGATTGAATGCGCCAATCAGGTTGACTTCGAGCACGCGACGAAACATTTCGAGCTCGCGCGGACGGGCAAGACCGGTGTCCTTGTCGATCCGGATCACGCGAGCAGGCTGGAGAATACCCGCGCACGTCACCAGAATCCTTGGGCGCGCCCACGTCGTCTCGACATGCGCGAAGGCCCGATTCATTACATCTTCATCGCAGACGTCGAGCGCCTGGGCCATGACACGTCCTGCAAGCGCATCATCACCGGAGAGACGCTGCAACGCCGCTTCATTGGCGTCCATCATGACGACTTTGGCGCCGCCCGCCACCAGCATGCGCACCGCGGCCTCGCCAAGCCCCGAACCGGCGCCGGTCACTACGGCAATCTTGCCTTCGATCTTCATCGCGCAATCACTCCGTCACAGCCGAGCCGGCATGCGGAGGCCGCCATCGAGCCGGATGACTTCGCCATTGAGCATCGGATTCTCGATGATCGACATCACCAGACGGGCAAACTCGTCAGGGACGCCAGCGCGCTTGGGAAACGGCGGCACCGCGGCAAAGACGGTGTCACGCGATTTCGCAGGCAGATTGAGCGTCATCGGCGTCTCGAATACGCCGGGCGCGATCCCCACGATGCGTATGCCGAAGTCGCCAAGCTCCCGCGCGAGAGGCAACACCATGCCGACCACGCCGCCCTTGGAGGCGCTGTAGGCCGCCTGCCCCATCTGGCCGTCATAGGCAGCTATCGAGCCCGTGTTCACGATTACGCCCGCCTCGCCCTGCGGCTCGCCGCGGGTTCGAGCGCTGTTTATCATCTGCGCCACGGCGCAACGGATGCAATTGATGGTTCCAAGCAGATTCACCTCGATCACGCGCCGGTATTCGCTCAGCGGCATCGGCCCGCTCTTGCGCACCACGGCTCCCGGAGTAGCAACGCCGGCGCAGTTCACCAGAATGGAAACCGGCCCGAGTTGATCCGCTACCTGCTCGAAGGCCGCCTCGACAGCCCCCTCGTCCGCGACATCCACGGTGATGGCGAGCATCTCTTCGCGAGCAGCGAAGCCGGCAGCACGCGCGCCATCGGCATCGAGCACCGCGATCTTCGCGCCCGACGCCTTCAGGCGTCGGGCGGTCGCTTCGCCCAGCCCCGATGTGCCTCCTGTCACGACCGCGACGCGCCCGTTGAGGTTACGATCGGCAACATTGACGACACAATCAGGCATACCAGGCCTTCTCAGTTGGGCCGCTTCATCTGGCAGGTGGACGGAAGTTCAGTCATCTCGCCTGCAACCTTGGCCGCGGTCTTCCAACCCATTCCCAGATCCTCCGCATCATACTTCACCCCCTTGGTCAGAAGGTTGATGTAAAGCGGATGACTGGCCTGATGATCGTCCTTGCGCATCCGGATTTTGCCGAATGGAGAGTCGTAGTCCATACCCTCCAGCGCCTGAGCGATTTTCACGAGATCCTTCTCGTTCCCCACCTTTTCGATGGCGCGGGCCAGCATGTCGACCTGCACCAGGATCGAGGTGTAGTAGAGGTCTTCCTTATAGCGTTCCTTGAATTCGCGCTGATACCTCTCCAGCGCCGGCGCGCCATCCTCGACAGGCACGTTCGGATGCCATGAAGCCACCTGCAGCACGGCGTCCTCTCCGGCCGGACCAATCGCCGTCGGCATGCCGAACAGACCGCCATAATAGGTGATGTACCTGGCGCTAAGCCCGTTATCCTTGCTTGCACGCACCAGCAGCGCAAGGTCGTTGCCCCAATTGCCGGTCAGCACCGTATCAGCCCCGGAATTGCGAATCTTGACGATATAGGGCGTGAAATCCTTCACTTGCCCGAAGGGATGAAATTCGTCACCAACGAATTCGATGTCCGGCCGCTTCTTGCTGATAATCTCCTTGGCGTCCCTGGAGACCTCCCGACCGAAGGAGTAGTCCTGGTTCATGAGATAGATCTTCTTGATCGAAGGCGTCTTGGCAACGTAGTCCGCGATCGCATGCATCTTCATCAACTGATGCGCCTCGAAGCGGAACATCCAGAAGCTGCACTTGTCGCCAGTAAGCGACGGCAATGCGGAGCCGTAGTTCAGATACAGCACACGGGAATCCGGATTGCGCTCGTTATGCTTGTCGACGGCCCCGAGCAGAGCCGCGGCAATGCCGGAATTCCCGGCCTGAACGAGAAAATTGATCTTCTGATCAACCACGCTGCGCAACAGACCGACCGCCTTGCTGGCATCGCCTCCGTTATCCATCGGCACGACTTCAAGCTTTCGCCCCAGCACGCCGCCACGCTCATTCACAAGATCCACCGCATAGCGCATAGTCTTGGCTACAGTTGCGCCCGTCGATGCGGTCGCGCCCGTGAACGTATCCATATGGGCAATCCGGATGGTCGCCTGTTGCGCCACGGCCTGCCCCGCCACACCGAGACCAGCAGTGATCGCTATCGACACGACCAAGTTCCGTATCACGGTCATAACCCTCTCCTCCTTGCGTGGATTCATGTGAAATTCTTGCCTTTTTACTGGAGCGATACACCAGTAAATTCGATGTTACTCATCAGTCACATTACGTAAACATTACTCATCGTTGCTGGACCCGTCAACCGTGTGGACGTAGAAACAACCGTCTGCACACCAGCGGAATGCCTATGGGCTTTATCGGAGTTTCGTTGCATAACGCTTCTTGGTTCCCCAAAATATTGCTCGGGGAATGATTTGGTTACTATGGAGTACCTCTAGACTTTCGGCGACAGATGACCCAATCGACACGATCACGACTCAAAAGGAAATCGCACAAGCCAAATGGCGCTCGAACTGCGAAGCCAGTGCGATGGAATAATGCATTGGCGGCAGCACCGGACCCGCGCGAAATACGCAAGCGCGCGCTGGTCATCGCGGCGGGGCGTGCATTCGGCCAGAAAGGCTTCCACAACACGACGCTCGACGATATCGCTGACGTTCTGGCGGTCTCGAAGCCAGCGCTCTATCGCTACATAAAGAACAAGCATGAGATCCTTTATGAATGCCATCGCATAGCGATCGGCATGTCGGAGGAATCACTTGATGAAGCAGAGGCTGCTGCACGCAACGCGCTGGATGTCGTGCGCCTGTATGTTGAGAACTACATTCGCAAGATGACCAGCGAACTAGGCACCTGTGTCGTGCTGACGGAGTATTATTCCATGACTCCGGAGCACAACCGGCTGATCCAGAAGAGACGGCGCGCGCTGGATACCCGCCTGCGCACGACGATAGAGCGCTGCATCAACGAAGGGCTCATCGCACCCTGCAACGTCAAGCTTGCGGTGTTCTTTTTCATGGGCGCGATCAACAACATCAACCGCTGGTTCTCCGAAACTGGGGAGACCAGTGGCGAGGAAATCGCCCACGTTTTCGCCGAGCATGTCGTGCAAAGCCTCAATCCACCGCTCCGTTCGCCCTAGTTCATCTGTGAACGTCCCGCAGAAGCAAGAGGGAGGCTTTCTGACGCGCTAGTCGGATAAATGAGGTTATCCGTGTTGGAAACGCTGGTATCGGACGACGGCCTCATTGATCTTCCGACCGACTTTCAGAAGCTTCTTGACGAACTTCGCGTGCCTACTGAAGCGCGTACTGACAGTCGACATTCTGGGCGCCGGAAAAAATCTCCGACAAGGCACCTGAAGGGCCGCGCGGGCCGTGCTGAGAGGGTTGCAACATATACCCCTCTGGGGTATATGTTGTCCGTGAGCCGGGTGCCAACAGGCGGCTCATTCGGATCGAAGGGGCACGTTCCGCGTCTGCTATCCAGCGCTTATTGGCGGAGCGGCCGATCGCCACCGGTTTCGCTGTACCGGGTATGCCGGTCGACTCGTTGGGTATGACGCAGGAACCCGAGAGACAATCTTGGCCGCCCGTCCGGTCAGAACCGCTCGGTTTGGCCATAATTGAGATATTATTGGCATTATGCGCGTTGGGCACCAGTTGGCATCACTGATCTGGACAGCGGTTGTCGTCATCGCGGTGCAGTTCGTTGTCGGCTCGGCCCTGGCGCATACCGGGCATCTGCACGATCATTCCATGCACTCGCCCGCACCTCACGCGGTGCATCAGGAACAGCTATCATCAGAGACGCCCTTCACCGAAGCGAGCGAGGTCCGGTCGTTACCCTGCTCAGAGCATGCTGGCTTGCCTGCCTCGTCTCAATCCGGTGGATGCACCGGTGGGTGCTGCGGCAACGGCATCGGCTGCTGTGGTGCTGTGATCGCCGTCTCTTTGAATTCGCTCCCAAGCTTGCGCGCACAGGATGCAAGAATACCCGACGCGCTCGCTCGCGGCTCGGGCATTGATCCTGACGCGCTCATTCGACCTCCCAGAACCCTCGCCTGACGTTCGCTCGCGCCTTGGCGCGAGCTGCTGCCGGCTTTTTGCCGGGGGCGTCACGCCGTTCTGCGAGGTTCTGCCATGCGATTCCGTTATTCATTGCCGCTGATCACAGCGCTCGTCCTTTTGCTCCTTCCGAACCAGCAAGCGCTGGCTCACGAGGGGCACGACCACGGCGCGACTGAAAATTCCATCGCACCTCCCGCCTTGCCGCGCGGAGAAGCCGCCACCGACTCGCTGGAACTTGTCGCGGTGGCAAAATCGGGCGAGATCATCATCCACATCGACCGGTTTGCCACTAACGAACCGGTGACCGATGGAATTGTCGCGATGGAAACCCCACAAGGCAGCGTCGCGGCAGAGCCCGCCGGCGACGGCACTTATCGCCTCGCGGCTCCCTGGATCGCTGTTCCCGGTCGCTATGATCTGATCGCGACGGTGACCCAGGGCAACGATGCCGACGTGCTCGCATTTACAATCGAAATTCCGCAGGCTGCATCGAACGCTTCGCCGACCGGATTCTGGGGATCGGCATTCGCGCTCGAGATGCGGGGTAAGGCGTTATCCGGAGACTCCGGCGCGCTACTTGCCGCGCTGGCGGCGTTCGTTCTGGGTGCTCTGGTGGGTGTGTTTCTCACCCGGCGCCGTCGCGCAGCCTCTGTGCTGGTTGCTGCCGCGCTTCTTCCGTTCCTTGCGCTTGGAGCGTTCGCGCACGAAGGTGAGGATCATGATGCGCCACAAGCTCATCAAACGTCCGGGGCCAGAGACGTCGCACGGATGCTGGCGGACGGCTCTATCTTCGTCCCGAAGAGTACGCAGCGCATCCTTGCTATCCGAACGCTGATTCCGGAGCCATCGGTCTATCGGCGCACGGTAGAGCTTCCCGGGCGCATCATCCCTGACCCTGATGCCAGCGGATTCGTGCAGACTGCCGTGGGAGGACGAATCTCTCCTCCTGCGGGAGGCTTTCCACGTCTCGGCACGCGTGTGAGGAAAGGCGATGTGCTCGCCTATGTAACGCCTCCGCTTCAGGCGATCGATGCCTCCGACATGCGCCAGCGGCAGGGCGAGCTCGATCAGCAGATATCAATCGTAGAACGTCGCCTCGCTCGCTATGAGACCTTGGCGCCCAGCGGGGCCGTGAGCCGCTCGCAGCTCGAGGACACCCAGCTCGAACTCCGAGGGCTAACGGAGCGGCGGGCCGCGCTCGACAAGGCCAGACGCGAGCCGGAAGCGCTGACAGCGCCGGTGGATGGCATCATCGCGGACGGAACCCCCGTCGCAGGACAGATTGCCCAGACCAACCAGGTGATTTTCAACATCATCAACCCGGCGCGGCTTTGGGTCGAGGCACTGAGCTACGAGGCCTTGCCGCTTCTGCAGAACGCGACAGCGCATGTCGGCGACACGGAGATCAAGCTGGTTTTCCGCGGCGCTGGCCTGGCCGATCGTAACCAGTCGATTCCCATCCATTTCGCGATTGAAGGCGATGTGTCCGGGGTGCGAGCGGGGCAGTTCATAACGGTCTTCGCCGACACTCCGGACGAGCGGCGGGGCATCGCCGTTCCCCGAGCCAGTATTGTTCGCACTACGGCCGGTCAGGATTCGGTTTACGAGCACGTCTCGGCCGAGCGGTTCGAGCAACGAACGGTGCAGATCGAACCGCTCGACGGCCAACGTGTATTGATCTCACAGGGGGTGTCTCCGGGGCAGCGCATCGTGATTCAAGGCGCTGAACTTCTCGATCATATCCGGTGAGGGCGGCGTCATGTTCCGGTTTCTCGTAACCCAATCGCTCCGCAACCGACTGTTCGTGCTCGCGGCGTCCGTAGCACTGGTCGTCTATGGGCTGTTCACGGTCTCCAGGCTGCCTGTCGACGTTTTTCCCGACCTCAACAAGCCGACCGTCACGATCATGACCGAGGCCGAGGGCCTTGCACCTCCTGAGGTCGAGCAGCTTGTTACGTTCCCGATCGAGACGCAAATGAACGGGGTGCCGGGCGTGACGCGGGTCCGCTCGACATCCGGTGTCGGCCTGTCGATCGTCTACGTCGAATTTGACTGGGCCACCGACATCTATCGCAATCGGCAGCAGATCGCGGAGCGACTTGCGCTCATTCGCGATCAGCTGCCGCCGAACACGACGCCGCAGATGGGGCCGATCAGCTCCATCATGGGGCAAATTCTGCTGATAGCCGTCACCGGCTCGGAAGCGACGCCGATGGAGGTGCGGGAAACCGCCGACTTCGTAGTTCGGCCGCGCCTCCTCACCATTCCGGGTGTGGCTCAAGTGATCCCCATGGGCGGCGAAGTCCGGCAGTATCGCGTCTCGCCGAACCCGCCGGCGCTGCGCGCCCTGAACGTGACATATGAGCAGCTGGAGAAAGCTCTGTCGCAGTTCGGAACGAATGCAGGCGGCGGCTTCACCGATCAGTACGCGCGCGAGTATCTGATCCGGAACATCGGCCGCACGACCAACCTGGACGATCTCCGCAACGTCGTCGTCGCGCGCCTGAACGGTGGCCCGATCTATCTTTGGCAGGTGGCGGAAGTCGAGTTCGCGCCAAAGGTCAAGCGGGGCGACTCCGGCTATATGGGCTCTTCCGCGGTGATCGTTTCGGTCGAAAAGCAGCCGCATATCGACACCATACGTTTGACGCGCGAGATCGAACAGGCCCTCAAGGATCTCACCAGTACGCTGCCCAAAGGCATCAAGGCCGACCAGGTCCTGTTCCGTCAGGCAAACTTCATCGAGACGTCCGTCCGGAACGTTGAACGTGTGTTGCTGGAAGCCGGCCTGGTCGTTGCCGTGGTCCTGTTTGCGTTTCTGCTGAATTGGCGAACGACGCTTATCAGTCTGACGGCTATTCCGGTCTCGATTTTAGCTACGGCTGTGACCTTCCACCTGTTCGGGTTGTCTATCAACACGATGACCCTGGGCGGATTGGCGATCGCCATCGGTGAATTGGTCGATGATGCCGTCGTCGATGTCGAAAACATCTTCAGGCGCCTGCGTGAGAACCGGGAGCTTGGAAATCCCCGGCCCGTTGCCGAGGTGGTTATCTCCGCGTCGCAGGAGGTCAGATCGGGCATCGTCTACGCGACCATGATCGTGATCCTGGTGTTCGTGCCTCTGTTTGCCTTATCCGGAATCGAGGGGCGGCTCTTTGCTCCCCTGGGCGAGGCATACATCATCTCGATTCTCGCGAGCCTTGCTGTTTCGATCACGCTCACCCCGGTCATGGCCTACTATATGCTGCCGGGCCTGAAGCGCTTGCAGCACGGTGACAGCGCCCTCGTTCGGGTTTTGAAGAGATGGAACGCAGACTTGCTGAACTGGGGCTTCCGGCACCGGCGGCTCGTGTTCAGCTCCATTTTGATTGCGGTCACGACCGCGGCCGCAGGTGGATTGTTGCTGCCACGCGCATTCCTGCCGCCATTCAATGAAGGCACGTTCACCATCAACATCCTGTTCAATCCGGGGATTTCACTCGCAGAGTCCAACCGGGTTGGCCTGATCGCCGAACGCCTCATCCTGGAAGTCCCCGAAGTGAAGGCCGTCGGCCGGCGCACGGGTCGAACCGAACTCGACGAACACGCGGAGGGCGTGCACTCCTCCGAAATCGAAGTCGACCTCAAGGCCGGCGCTCGCTCAAAAGAGGAAATCGTGGACGATCTCCGAAGCCGTCTCGCCATTCTTCCCGTTTCGACGAACATCGGTCAGCCGATCTCCCATCGGCTCGATCACATGCTCTCCGGCGTGCGCGCGCAGATCGCATTGAAGATTTTCGGCGATGATCTGGATACGCTTCGGACGACGGCCGAGCGCCTTCGTCAGCGCCTGGCAAATATCCCGGGCCTTGTCGACCTGCAGGTCGAGAAGCAGGTCCGGATTCCGCAACTGGAAATCCGCGTCGATTACCGCCGCGCCGGGCTCTACGGTGTGCAGCCTGCCGCAGTCGTAGAGCAAATCAGCCGATTGTCGAACGGCAGGGTCGTTTCCCGCGTTGTCGATGGGTATCGCCGCTTCGACGTGACGATGCGTTTGCCCGACCGGCTCCGCACCACGCAAAAGCTCGGCGACCTCCTCATCGAGACGCCGGTCGGCTGGATCCCGGCGCGGCAGATCGCCGACATCCGGGAAACCGAGGGTCCCAACCAAATCCTTCGGGAGAATGGACGCCGTCGCCTCGTCGTGCTCGCAAACACCGACGGCCAGGCCGACATGGCCGAGGTGATCGGTGCCATCCGGCAGGAGGTTGCTGCGACCAAACTTCCGGAAGGCCTTTTCACGCAACTGGAAGGTGCCTTCCAGGCCCAGGAAGAAGCGACCCGGATGATTGGCGCGCTCGCCGTTCTGTCCCTGGGAATGATTTTCGCCATCCTCTACAGCCGCTATCGCTCCGCCGTGCTGGCACTGATCATCATGGGCAACGTGCCGCTGGCGCTGATCGGAGCTGTCGTTGCGCTCTGGATCGCCGGCCAGCCGCTGTCGGTAGCGTCGATGATCGGGTTCATCACGCTGGCGGGCATCTCGGCGCGCAATGGCATCCTCAAGATCAGCCACTACATCAATCTGGCGCTGTACGAAGGTATGCCGTTCGGGCGAGAGTTGATCATCAGAGGCAGCCTCGACCGTCTCACGCCGGTTCTGATGACCGCATTGTCGGCGGGGTTTGCTCTACTGCCCCTGCTGGTCGACCCGACTTCTCCCGGCAAGGAAATTCTGCATCCGGTCGCCGTCACGATCTTCGGCGGTTTGATCAGCGCGACCCTTCTTGACGGGATTCTGACGCCGCTTCTGTTTCAGCGATTTGGCGAAAGACCGCTGCGGCGGTTGCTGAAGACACACAGCGATCCCGATCCGGACGCCGCTACCTCGACCACCCGTGAAGCGTTTTGAACACAACAAAAGGAGCACCCATGAAACTCGCATATATCGGCGCAGCAGCGCTACTCATCGCCTCGGCCTCGATCGCATCCGCCCACGCGCCGAAGATTGGAGCGAACGGTGGCGCACAAACCGACGCCGGCAGTTTCCATGTCGAGGTCGTTCCCCAGGGCACGGCCCTGCAGGTCTTCCTGCGTGACCATTCCGACAAAGCCGTTGTCTCCGATGGCTTCAAGGGAACGGCGATCTTCGTGATCAACGGCAAGCCGCAGCGCATTCCGCTGACGCCGGCGGGCGATAACAAGTTAATCGGCACATCCGCGATCGCCATTCCGAGCGAGCCCAAGGGAGCGATACAGATCACCACTCCCGCCGGCAGCACAGTCCAGGCAAAATTCAAATAGAAAGGGGCTTTTCACTTCCGGCGGCTGGGCTTCCATCTCCCGATTTCAGTGGAAGCACAAGATCATCGCGCCGTTCGATTCCTTTACGCAGTTCGAGCGCGAGGTCGCCCGGGACCACATCCGGGACAAGATCGATCCCTTCAACCGGCTCAAATATGCAATCATACGCTTCGTCGACCGCTCACGTAACGGGATGAGAAAATGAGCTCCAGGATTAAAATGACCGGCCGGCTGATTGCCGCAGCGCGCGCCTTGACAGGAATCAGCCGGGAGGATTTTGCCGCAGCGGCCAAAGTCCCTACCGAAGCGATAGCCTTGATGGAGGCGAATGGGAGCGCCTGGCTACATTCGGAAGACGACGCCCAAGCCATGACTCGCGCGTTCGAGAAGTATGGAGTGGTCATCATCGACGAGGATGACCAGATGGGCGCCGGCGTCCGACTGAAATTTACCCGTCAGGATGTGAAGCAGATTCTTCGCCTCGAAGGTGAAGGTGGAATCGTGCGATCGGATGACGCTCCCTGACAGCGGCCGATGTCGCTCCGCAGAAGATACCGCGAGCCGCAGAATGTTGCGGGTATCCTCACCGGTGAGCGCGTGGGTTGTCCGATCCGGCGCTCACCGGACATCGCGTATGGATCGATCGCCTCGCACTCTGCGCGATCAGAGGGCCGACAAAGTCGCATCCAAGGTGGACAAGAGGCGGTCCACATGCGCTTGCGAAAACATCAACGGCGGACGTATTTTCAGGCAGTTCCCGTATTCACCTGTTGCGGAAATCAAGACGCCACGCTCGCGCAGGCCATTGACCACGGCATCCGCAATCGAGCTCGCGCGCTCCTTGCTTGCGCGATCGAGCACCATCTCGACCCCGATATAGAGACCCGCTCCGCGTACGTCGCCGATGCGGTCGTGCTTTTCCGCAAGCGATTTGATCCCGTTTTGCAGCGCCGCTCCGACCGTTACCGCATTCGCCTGAAGCCCCTCATCGCGAATGATATCAAGCGTCGTCTGCGCCGCAGCGATCGCAACCGTGTTTCCTCCAAAGGTGTTGAAATAACGGATCTCGCTTCCGAACCGCGACACCACCTCGGGAACGATGGCCAATCCCGCGACAGGAAATCCGTTGCCCATCGGCTTTCCCATCGTGACGATGTCCGGGTCCAGCCCGCCAAGCTGATAGCCCCAGAAAGCGGCCCCGGTTCGCGCAAACCCCGATTGAACCTCGTCAGCCACCAGCAAGCCGCCGGCCTTGCGAACCAGTTCGGCGACCTGCGCCATCGCTCCGACAGGGCTGGAATAGATGCCATCCGACGTAAAGAGCGGATCGAAGATGAATGCCGCCAGCCCGCTGCCGCGACGCTCAAGATCGGCGATCTGACGCGCCACCTGTTCCACAAACCATGTCGCCATGCTCTCGGCCGGAATCCGATAGGAGTCCGGCACATCGATCTGTCGGACCCACGGCCCCAGCCTGGACTGAGCTCCGAGCGAGGGCGAAAAGCTCGACGTCAGCGACGAGTTGCCGTGATAGGCATGACGCGTGATGATGATGCCGCCATGTCCGGTGTGATGCTGCGCGATGCGCATCGCCAGATCGTTGGCTTCGGAGCCTGTGCAGGTAAACATCACATGCCCGGCCTGTCCGATCCGGCCATCGAAATGCGAGAGAAGGTCCTGCGCATAATCAAGAATGCCAGCCTGAATATAACGCGTATGCGTGCATAGCGTGTTCATCTGGGAGTAAACTGCGTCGGCAATCCGCGGATGGCTGTGACCGACCGAAGCCACATTGTTGTAGGCGTCGAGATACTCCGTCCCGTTTCGATCGTAAAGAAACGCGCCCTTGCCGCGGCAGACGTCGAGCGGCTTCTGATAGAACAGCCGGTAGGCCGGCCCGAGCAGCCTCGTTCGCTTGACGATCGCCGCCTTCGTAGCGGGCTCAAGATGCTGCAAGCTCTCGGCGTTAAATCCGTTGATCATGTTCCACTCTGCACTGAACTGATGCTTGAGGCCCTAGCGGATTGCCCCGATTTCTGAAGAAACGTAGATCGTGGTGAGTCGGGACAAGGCCCGAGCACTCTGCGATCCTTGGCGACCGATCCATCACATACGACACTAGCGGATGCTAGCTCTCGTCCCTGACCTTCTCGGCAATGACTTTTCCGCCGAGCAGGATGTCATTCATGATCGCTGCAGCCGCAGCATCCGGATCGCGATTTCGGATCGCATCAAGAACGGGGTAATGGTGTTCGATCATCGACCTCTCCCCCTGGAGATAGGTCTCGGAAATGATCGGCCCCATCTGCAGCCAGATTCTCTGCAGAATGCCCCGCAAGATCGGCATTCTCGCAATTTCGATCAGGCGGAAATGAAAGCTCTGATTGAGCTCGCTTCCACGAATGGCGTCACCATCCAGAATGGCCTTTTCGTTCTCCCTCAGAATCGCCTCGAGGTCATCGATATCCTGGGGTGTCGCAACGCGCGCCGCGTTTTCGGCCGCCAGCCCTTCGAGCTTGAGCCTGATCGAGCGTATCTCAAGATAGCGCGATCTCGTCAGCTTCGGAATGCGAATGTCGCGGGCCGACCTGAATTCGATCGCGTCATCGTGCGCGAGGCGCAGAATGGCATCGCGCACCGGCGTTACGCTCGTGCCGAGCTTCGCGGAGATGTCACGGATCTTGAGTCGATCGCCCGGTTGGAATTTTCCTTCCGTTATCGCCGCGCACAATTCGGAATAGACCATATCACTGAGGCTTTCGTGCTCCAGCAATCTGAGCTTCGCCACCATGTCCGCTTTTCAACCTCCAGACGACAGGCCCCTGTTTCCTTGGCGCATTCGGCGGCTTCGGACAGCCGACACCGATCAGGCATACACCCCGGCCGATCCAGCCATCAATCATCCTTAGATCGAAAGAACTTAATAGGAACAACCCGCCGGTCTCCAGTCCGGCAATAATTCGGCCCGCCCATACGAGCAATCGGTGCGTATTTATCCAACAGAATTCGTCCAGACCGGCCGTCGATCAGGGCATCCTCGATATAGATCGACTTTATGAGTCCGACGATGATTTGTCTGCTGCCCGAAAGTTCGAGCGTTCGATAATGCGTGCATTCAAGCGCGGCCGGCGCGCCTTCGATCCTGGGAACGGCGACGGTCGCAGACGGCGCAACTGAAAGGCCCAGTTCGACAACTTCGGAAACGTCCTCAGGAAAATCCGTGCCGCACCCTACCGCGCTTTCGAGCAAGGATTCATCGGTCATATTGACGACGAATTCATTGTTTCTTGCGATATTCGCAGCCGTATCCTTGAGCTCTCCAATTCGATGGGACTCGTCTCCGTATCGTTCCACGCCGAGGAAAATCAGCGGAGGATCCTCCCCCATGTAATTGAAGCAGCTAAACGGAGCAGCGTTGACAGCTCCGCTGGCGGAAAGCGTGGTCACCAGCGCTACCGGGCGAGGCGCGACCGTGCCCGTAATCAGACGGTACCGGCTCTTGGCGTCAAGATCGTTCAGGGAAAAATGCAAAATGTCCTCCGCATCCCTCAACCGGGGCGCGCGCCGCCATAGCGCTTGAGCAGATAGTGGAACAGCGCGTGCGATCCCGTGACCTCTCCGCCAACCGGGCGGCCTGGCCGCGCCCGATCGTTCCACGCGCTGATATCGAGGTGGATCCACAGCGCGTCCGACTTTACGAACTCCTGCAGAAACAGCGCGGCGGTGATTGCCCCGGCATAGGCGCCATCAGCCATATTGAGAAGGTCGCCGACCGGGGCCGCAATACGCGTCCGGTAAGGCTTCCAGAGCGGCAGCATCCACAGCGGATCATCGATCCGCTTTGAGATTCCCTGAAGATCGAATCCGGCTGCCTCATCACTGCAGAAGAACGCCCCCAGCTCGCCACCAAGCGCTACCCGCGCCGATCCCGTCAGCGTCGCGGCATCAATGATGATTTCGGGATTATCCTCGCCTGCCGCAGCAAGTGCATCGGCAAGCACGAGGCGCCC
>JBEBWH010000032.1:0-15671 GCA_040392305.1 Bradyrhizobium sp.
GCCGGTGCGGCGGGCGGCGCCGCTCCCGCCGGTCTGCGATTGCCGCGGCTGTCGTCGGCGCGCCCCCGGCCGCGGCGCGTGTCCGCAGCCGCGCCGCTGGCGATCAGATAACCGCTCAGCATCCCGGCCATCTCGGAACCGGTGGTATAATGCTGGCGCAGGAAGCCGGGCAGCGCCTGCGCCGGGACGGTCTTGAGCAGCCCCCGCGGGCTGCGGTGACACGCCGTGCAGGTACTCGAAAAGATTTGCGAAGCGCTCTTGCCCGCGTCGAGATTCTGCGCATGCGACGGCGTGACAAGAACATTCACGGCCAGCACTGCGATCGCTGCAAAGCCCAGCGTTCGGCTCACCATTCGCCCCTCCAGATGCGGACATTGTCGAGACCTGCTTCCGGCAAGGCGCGTATCCATCTGCGGCAAGGCGAGTTCTCGATTGCGTGCGCAGCGCCCGGCCCGGCAAACGGTTGCCCGAATGCACGGAACCATGGCGACGTCGCCGCCCGCCAGCTTTAGCGCAACACGCCGCAAATGGAAGGGCATAGGCGGCCGGGCACGACACAATGCCGCCCAGTGTTGCGAACGCGCCGCGCATTGGCGATGCTCACTCGAAATGCCCGCCGTGCCTTGTGGGAATCGGGCATAAGGCGCCATGGCGCTTTCACTGTCCGGCGCGCCGGTGCTTGATGCGTCCAGCATTTGCCGAAAATGTGTGACGAGATGCCCTAAGCCGTTCCGGCACGCCGTCGCGCGCCGCCGACCTGACCCGAGATGACGCTGACCAATATGGCCACTTCCGATTCGAACGTGCTGAAGATCGCCCCCGATGCGGGTGCGGCGACCTATCGCGTCGCGCCCCATAACATCGAAGCCGAACAAAGCCTGCTCGGCGCCATCCTGGTCAACAACGAGGCCTATTACCGCGTCTCGGACTTTCTCGACTCGAACCATTTCTTCGAGCCGATCCATCAGGAGATCTTCCAGACCATCGCGAGCCTGATCCGCGCCGGCAAGGTCGCGACCCCGGTGACGCTGAAAACCTTCCTGCCGGATACCGATATCGGCGGCCTCACCGTCGGCCAGTATCTCGCCCGTCTCGCCGCCGAAGCGACCACGATCATCAACGCCAAGGACTACGGCCAGACCGTCTACGAGCTGTCGCTGCGCCGCGACCTGATCGGCATCGGCGAGGACATGGTCAATGTCGCCTACGACGCCCCGGTCGATTTCGAGCCGCGCGCGCAGATCGAGGATGCCGAGCGCCGGCTCTACGAACTCGCCGAGTCCGGCCGCTACGACGGCGGTTTCCAGCGCTTCTCGCAGGCGCTGACCGTCGCCGTGGACATGGCGGCGGCGGCGTTCCAGCGCGACGGCGGCTTGTCGGGCGTCGCCACGGGCTTGCGCGACCTCGACGCCAGGATGGGCGGCTTGCAGCCCTCCGACCTGATCATCGTCGCCGGACGTCCCGGCATGGGCAAGACCTCGCTCGCAACCAATATCGCCTACAACATCGCGCGCGCGCATCGCGAGGAAACGCTCGCCGACGGCACCCGCAAGACCATCGACGGCGGCATCGTCGGCTTCTTCTCCTGCGAAATGTCGGCCGAGCAGCTCGCGACCCGTATCATCGCCGAGCGCACCGGCATCTCCTCCAGCAGCATCCGCCGCGGCTCCATCACCGAGGACGACTTCGCCAAGATCCGCGACTACTCGATCGAGCTGGAGTCGCTGCCGTTCTATGTCGACGAGACCGGCGGCCTCTCGATCGCGCAGGTGATGGCGCGGGCGCGGCGGCTGAAGCGCCAGCGCGGCCTCGATCTGCTGGTGATCGACTATATCCAGCTGCTGCAGGGCTCCGGCAAGCGCTCCGACAACCGCGTGCAGGAAGTGACCGAGATCACCACCAGCCTGAAGGCGCTGGCGAAGGAACTGAACGTTCCCGTCGTGGCGCTGTCGCAGCTCTCGCGTCAGGTCGAATCGCGCGACGACAAGCGGCCGCAGCTCTCGGACCTGCGCGAATCCGGCTCGATCGAGCAGGACGCCGACGTGGTGCTGTTCGTGTACCGCGAGGAATATTATCTGAAGAACAAGATGCCCAAGGAGGGCACCGAAGAGTTCTTCAAGTGGCAGCAGGAGATGGAGCCGATCGCCGGCCTTGCGGAAGTCATCATCGGCAAGCAGCGTCATGGCCCGACCGGAACCGTGAAGCTGCACTTCGACGCCAATGTCACGCGGTTCGGCGATCTCGCCGACGACCACCATCACCTGCCGGAGCCCATGTGAGTCAAGCCAACGTGAGTCAAGCCAACGCGAGCCAAGCCAACGCGAGCCAAGCCAACGTGACCAGTTCTGCGCAGACCACCGCCGCCGCCATGCCCGACACGGATCTGTCGCTGTCGCCGGAAGAGGCTTTGTCACGCGCCGAGGCCAACGGCATTCTCACCATCGACCTCGACGCCATCGTCGCCAACTGGCGTCTGCTCGGCGGCAAGGTCGTCCCCGCCGAATGCGCCGCCGTCGTCAAGGCCGACGCCTATGGCTGCGGCGCGGCGCAGGTCGGCAAGGCGCTCGCCGCCGCCGGCTGCCGCACGTTCTTCGTCGCGACGCTGGGCGAAGCGCGCGCGCTGCGCGCCGCCGTCGCCGACGCCACGATCTACGTGCTCGACGGCTTCTTCGCCAATTGCGGCGACACTTTCGCGGCGCTCAACTGTCGCCCGGTGAGCGGCGACCTCACCGAGCTGGCCGAATGGGACGTGTTCTGCCGCCGCACCGGCTGGCGCGGCGGCGCGGCGATCCATGTCGACACCGGCATGAACCGGCTCGGCCTGACGGTCGGCGACGCGCTGGCGCTTCAGCCGCGCGTCAAGGCGGGCGACCATGGCATCACGCTGGTGATGAGCCACCTCGCCTGCGCCGAAACCACGACGCATCCGCTCAACGCCCGGCAGCTCGCCTCTTTCCGCGACGTCGCCTCGGCGTTTTCCGGCATTCCGGCCGCGCTCGCCAATTCGTCCGGCATCTTCCTCGGCCCCGCCTATCATTTCGATCTGGTGCGGCCGGGCGTGGCGCTCTACGGCGTCAACCCGACGCCCGACAGCGACAATCCGATGCAGCCGGTGGCCGAGATCAAGGCGCGCGTGGTGCAGGTCCGCGAGGTCGAACGCGGCGACACCGTGGGCTATGGCGCGACCTGGACGACGCGGCGGCCGAGCCGCATCGCCATCGTCAGCGTCGGCTATGCGGACGGCTATTTCCGCGCCGCCGGCGGCGCCGACGGCGTGCGCAGCGCCGAGGTGATCGTGGCCGGACAGCGCTGCGAGATCGCGGGCCGGGTGTCGATGGACCTGATCGCCGTCGATATCTCCGACCTGCCGCCCAACACGGTGCGGCGCGGCCACTTCGCCACGCTGCTCGGCGAAGGCATCACCGTCGACGAACTGGCGCGCCACTTCGGCACCATCGGCTACGAGGTGCTGACCAGCCTCGGCGCGCGCTACAAGCGGATCTACAAGGGCGGCGCAGCCTGACGCGACGCGCGGGCGCAGCCGTCCGGCTTGCGTCTCGCACACGCCGCAACGGCACGGAGACATCGGCCGTGGCTTTCCTGTTCGTGCTGGTGGTGGGGCTGGTGGCCGGCACGCTTGGCGGCATCGTCGGCACCGGCACCTCGATCATGCTGGTGCCGGTGCTGGTCTACCAGTTCGGGCCGAAGGAAGCGGTGCCGATCATGGCCGTCGCGGCGGTGATGGCCAATCTGTCGCGCATCCTCGCCTGGTGGCGCGAGGTCGAGTGGCGGGCCTGCGCCGCTTACTCGATCACCGGCATTCCGGCCGCCGCGCTCGGCGCGCGCACGCTGCTGGCGCTGCCGGCCCGGCTCGTCGATATCGCGATCGGCGTGTTCCTCATCGTCATGGTGCCGGTCCGCCATGCGCTCACCCGGCGAGAACTGCGGACACGGCTGTGGCATCTGGCGGTCGCCGGGGCCGTGATCGGCTATCTCACCGGCATCGTGGTCTCGACCGGGCCGATCAGCGTCCCGGTCTTTCTCGCCTATGGCCTGACCAAGGGCGCGTTCCTCGCCACCGAGGCGGCCTCCTCGCTCGGCCTCTATGTCAGCAAGTCGATCACCTTCCAGCAGTTCGGCGCGCTGGCGCTGCCGGTGTTCGTCAAGGGCCTGATCGTCGGCTCATCGGTGATGGGCGGCGCTTTCATCGCCAAGCACTTCGTGCTCAGGCTCAAGCCCGACGCGTTCCGCCTCATCATGGACGGCATCATGATCATGGCCGGCCTCAGTATGCTATGGAACGCGCTGTACGCTTCCTGACGCCCCGAGTCGCCCATGGCCCGCCCTGCTCCTTCCTTCATCTGCCAGACCTGCGGCGCGGCCTATAACCGCTGGCAGGGCAAATGCGACGCCTGCGGCGAGTGGAACACGCTGGTCGAGGAAGCTGCGGGCGGCGTCGGCACCACGCCCGCCGCGATCCGCTCCAAGCGCAAGGGCCGCCTGATCACGCTGGAATCGCTCGCCGGCGAAAGCCCGGAAGCGCCGCGCCTGCCGTCGGGCCTGGCCGAACTCGACCGCGTCACCGGCGGCGGCTTCGTGCGCGGCTCCGTCATTCTGGTCGGCGGCGACCCCGGCATCGGCAAATCGACGCTGCTGACCCAGGCGGCGAGCCTGATGGCGCGCGCCGGCCACCGCAGCGTTTACATTTCAGGTGAAGAGGCGGTGGCGCAGGTGCGGCTGCGCGCCGCGCGGCTCGGCCTCGCCGACGCCAAGGTCGAGCTGGCAGCCGAGACAT
Organism: Bradyrhizobium sp.; assembly: GCA_040392305.1. Taxonomy (GTDB): domain Bacteria; phylum Pseudomonadota; class Alphaproteobacteria; order Rhizobiales; family Xanthobacteraceae; genus PRO6. The sequence continues at coordinate 4,796 of JBEBWH010000032.1, forward strand.
CGGTTGAGGATATCGTCGCAACCCTTTCACAAGGCGACATTCCTCGTCTCGTAGTGATCGACTCCATCCAGACCATGTGGACCGATACCGTGGAGTCGGCCCCCGGCACGGTGACGCAGGTGCGCGCCTCGGCGCAGGCGCTGATCCGTTTCGCCAAGCGCAGCGGCGCGACCCTGATCCTGGTCGGCCATGTCACCAAGGACGGTCAGATCGCCGGGCCGCGCGTGGTCGAGCACATGGTCGACGCCGTGATGTCGTTCGAGGGCGAAGGCTCGCAGCAGTTCCGCATCCTGCGCGCGGTCAAGAACCGCTTCGGCCCGACCGACGAGATCGGCGTGTTCGAGATGACCGGCCGCGGCCTGCGCGAGGTCGCCAATCCGTCTGAGCTGTTCCTGTCCGAGCGCGACCTCGGCTCGCCCGGCACCGCGGTCTTCGCCGGCATCGAGGGCACCCGCCCGGTGCTGGTCGAATTACAGGCGCTGGTCGCGCCGACCTCGCTCGGCACCCCGCGCCGCGCCGTGGTCGGCTGGGACCCGAGCCGGCTCGCGATGGTGCTGGCGGTGCTGGAGGCGCATTGCGGCGTCAAGCTGTCGGGCTACGACGTCTATCTCAACGTCGCCGGCGGCCTGCGCATCCAGGAGCCCGCCGCCGATCTCGCCGCCGCGGCGGCCCTCGTCTCCTCGCTCGCCAATGCGCCGCTGCCGCCGGACGCGGTGTTCTTCGGCGAGGTCTCGCTGTCCGGCGCGGTGCGCCCGGTGGCGCAGACGCCGGCCCGGCTGAAGGAAGCCGCCAAGCTCGGTTTCGGCCGCGCCACATTGCCGGAATCGGCGCGTGGCGACCCGAACGGCGACGGCGGCGTGGCGCTGACCAGGATCGGCGGACTGACCCAGCTCGTCGCCGATATCGCCGCGCGCGGCACGCCGCGCCCGATGCGCGAACGCACCGCCGAGCGCCCTGCGGGCGGGAAAAATGCCACACCGTCGCAATTCCGTAACCAGCGCGACTGACCGAGGGTGACGCCGCATCCCTCGCCCGCTATACAGGCCGCGCGCCACCGGGCGCGCCGGGTTCCGCAGGCCTTGCTCACGGCCGGGTTCTCGGCTTGAGCTACGCAAGATGACGAGCCGCCGATTCGGGGCGGAGCGGGCGCGGACCTGACAGCCGGATCTGACCAGCCTATGCCGATAACGATCCTCGACTTTGTTCTCCTTGGCGTGATGCTGATCTCGGGGCTGCTGGCGATGATCCGCGGCTTCATGCGCGAGATCCTGTCGATCGCCGCCTGGGGCGCAGCCGCGCTGGTGACGCTCTATTCGTTCCAGAAGCTGCTGCCGACCGCCAAGAGCTATTTCAACAACGACATGGTGGCGACCGCGGTGGTGATCGCGGGCGTGTTCATCGGCACCCTGATCGTGGTGTCGATCATCACCGTGCGCATCTCCGACATGATCCTCGATTCGCGGATCGGGGCGCTCGACCGCACCCTCGGCTTCCTGTTCGGGCTCGCGCGCGGCCTGCTGATCGTGGTCGTCGCCTTCCTGTTCTTCGTCTGGCTGGTGCCGGAAAAGCAGCGCCCCGATTGGGTCACTCACGCGAAATCCCGCCTTGTCCTGCAAGGAACCGGGGACTGGCTGATGTCGCTCTTGCCCGACGACCCTGAAAACACCATTTTGAAACGGTTGAAGAAGCCGAAGACGGACGAGGATCGGACCGACAGCACCTCCCTGCAGGGGACCGGTGACGGCGAAGGCTATGCCAAATCCGCCCGCGACGGGCTACGCAACCTGATTGACGGCAAAGCGGTGTCCCGTTGACGAACGGGCTCGGAAAGAGAGGCGCAATGGACGTGATCCAATCTTCTTCTTCCGGCGACGCCACGCCGCCCGACCGCGACGATTCCCATCTGCACGACGACACGCTGCGCGAAAAGTGCGGCGTGTTCGGAATCTTCGGCCACCCCGAGGCCGCCACGATCACCGCGCTCGGGCTGCATGCGCTCCAGCATCGCGGCCAGGAAGCCGCCGGCATCGTCTCGTTCGACGGCAACCGGTTCCACTCCGAGCGCCGCCTCGGCCTGGTCGGCGACACCTTCTCCCGCGCCGACGTCATCGCCCGCCTGCCCGGCTCGACCGCCGTCGGCCATGTCCGCTACGCCACCACCGGCGGCACCATCCTGCGCAACGTGCAGCCGCTGTTCGCCGAACTCAACGCCGGCGGCTTCGCCGTCGGCCACAACGGCAACCTCACCAACGGGCTGACGCTGCGCCGCGAACTGGTGCGCGACGGCGCGATGATGCAGTCCACCACCGACACCGAAGTGATCCTGCATCTGGTGGCGCGCTCGCGCCGCACCCGTTTCATCGACCGCTTCATCGAGGCGCTGCGCGCCATCGAGGGCGCCTATTCGCTGGTGGCGCTGACCAACAAGAAACTGATCGGCGCGCGCGATCCGCTCGGCATCCGGCCCCTGGTGCTGGGTGAATTCGAAGGCTGCCCGGTACTCGCCTCCGAGACCTGCGCGCTCGACATCATCGGCGCGAAATATGTGCGCGACATCGAGCCCGGCGAGATCATCGTGTTCGACCATCACGGCGCGGAGAGCCACAAGCCGTTTCCGCCGATGCCGCCGCGCCCGTGCATCTTCGAATACATCTATTTCGCGCGGCCCGACTCCGTGGTCGGCGGCCGCCCGGTCTACGATGTGCGCAAGGCGATGGGCGCGGAACTGGCGCGCGAGAGCCATGTCGATGCCGACGTCGTGGTGCCGGTGCCGGATTCCGGCGTGCCCGCCGCGCTCGGCTACAGCCGCGCGGCGAATATTCCCTACGAACTCGGCATCATCCGCAACCATTATGTCGGCCGCACCTTCATCCAGCCGACGCAGAGCGTGCGCGAACTCGGCGTGCGCATGAAGCATTCGGCCAACCGCGTCGCGGTCGCCGGCAAGCGCATCGTGCTGATCGACGACTCGCTGGTGCGCGGCACCACCTCGCGCAAGATCGTGAAGATGATGCGCGACGCCGGCGCCCTCGAGGTGCATTTTCGCCTGGCGTCGCCCCCGATCGCCTACCCGGACTATTACGGCATCGACACGCCGGACCGCGCCGGACTGCTCGCCGCCAGCCATTCGCTGGAGGAGATGCGTGCGATCATCGGCGCGGACAGCCTCGCCTTCCTGTCGGTGGACGGCATCTATCGCGCCATGGGCGAGCCCGGCCGCGATCCGGCCCGGCCGAAATTCACCGACCACTGCTTCACCGGCGAGTATCCGACGCCGCTGACCGACCTCGCCCAGACCGAGGCGCAGCCGCGGCAGCTCTCGCTGCTGGCCGAGGCGAGCTGAAGCGCGCCCCGCGTTGTCATGCCCGCAGCCGTTGCGGGCATTCGCGACGGCGTGACGGTCGGAATTCCGATTATCGCCCCAGCGTCCGCACCATGAACGCGGCCGCGTCGTCGTAGCTCTTCAGCTTGTCCGTCAGCGCGGCATCGGCGACGGGACGGAAGCCGTGCCGCCGCCAGAATCCGGCCGAGCCGTTGACCGCAACCAGCGACAGCGTCGGCAGCCTCTCGGCCTCGGCCAGCCCCACCAGCCGCGCCACCATCCGCGACGCCGCCCCGCTGCCGCGCAGCGCGGGCAGCAACGCGATGTCGTGCAGGTAGTAAGTTGCAGGCTCCGCCGGCAGCGCGTCGAGCTGCGTGTTGAGCGCCGGCGGATCGCCCGCGCGCCACGGGTGGCTGACGACATAGGCCAGCACAGCGCCATCGCTGTCATGGACGAAACACCCTTGCGGAAACAGCCGCAGCCGTTCCTCGAACACCGCGGCGTCCTCCGGAAAATCCGGATGGACCCGCGCCGCCACGGTCAGCACCGCGGCGATGTCCGCCGCCCGCATCGCGCGCCAATCTCCTTTGGCAGGAACCTGCTTTTCAGGCATAACAACCGCCGAACGTCTCGCTCATCCGAACCCGCCGTCCCTTAGCATAAAGTGCCGCCGACATGACAAAACCGCTCGCCTCCCGCATCGCTCTCGTGACCGGCGCCTCGCGCGGCATCGGCTATGCGACGGCGCTGAAACTTGCAGAGGCCGGCGCCCATATCGTGGCGGTGGCGCGCACCAGCGGCGGCCTTGAGGAGCTCGACGACGCGATCAGGGCGCAGGGCGGCAGCGCGACGCTGGTGCCGTTCGACATCTCCGACCTCGACGGCATCGCGCGGCTCGGCGCGGCGCTGAACGAACGTCACGGCAAGCTCGACATTCTGGTCGGCAACGCCGGCATGCTCGGTCCGGCCTCGCCGCTCGGCCATATCGAGCCGCTGTCGTGGACGACGGTGATGGAGGTCAACGTCACCGCCAACTTCCAGCTCATCCGCTGCATGGAGCCGCTGCTCAAGCAGTCCGACGCGCCGCGCGCGGTGTTCATCTCCTCGGGCGTCGCCAGCAGCGCGCGCGCCTATGTCGGCCCCTATGCGGCCTCGAAGGCGGCGCTGGAATGCCTCGTCCGGGTCTGGGCCAACGAAACCGCCAACACGCCGCTGCGCGCCAACCTGTTCAACCCCGGCCCGATCCGCACCAAAATGCGCGCGGCGCTGATGCCGGGTGAAGACCCGATGACGCTCGACACGCCCGAACAGGTCGCGGAGCTGATCGTTCCGATGTGCGCACCGGAATGGACCGGGACCGGCAAGCTTTACGACTATCCGACCCGCGCGCTTCTAAGTTTCCGCGCGCCCGCACCTTAAGAGACATCGTGACGCCTCAGACCTGATCGGGTCTCAGTCAGCCGCCGCCACTTTCTCCGGCGCCGTGACGCGGACGGCCATCGCCACCGCGACCAGCAGCAGAACCGCCGCCAGCAGGAACGGCGCGCCGGGCATCACCCATGGTGCGTCGGGGCCGATGAAATAGGCGAAGGTCAGCGTGAAGATGAACGGCCCTGCCAGTTGCGCAAGGCTCTGCACGCTGTTGTTGGCGCCCTGCAACTGGCCCTGCCGGTCCGGCGCGACCATCCGCGTCATCAGCCCGAGCGCCGCGGCACCTGCGACGCCCCACAGCGCCATCACCGGAATGCCGAGCCAGAACAGCGGCCCTGTCGGCGCCAGCCCGAACACGACGAATCCCACCGCGCCGCATGCAAGGCCGAGGATCAGCGTCCCGCGCTCGCCCAACCGCGCCACGATCGGGCCGACCGCGCCGCCCTGCACCACCATCGCGGCGAGCCCGACCAGCGCCAGCGTCAGGCCGACGGTCTTGTCGTCCCAGCCATAGCGATAGCTCGCATAGAGCACGAAGGTCGAGGGCAGCACGACATGGGCGACGTTGGCCACGAAATTCACCGCCGCAAGCCCGGCCAGCCGCCGCTCCGAGCGCAGCAGGCGCAACGCGCCCACTGGATTGGCATTGCGCCAGCGGAACGGCGCACGCCGGTTCGGCGGCAGCGACTCCGGCAGGATCAAAAGGCCGTAAAGCGTGTTGAGAAAGCTCAGGCCCGCCGCAACCCAGAACGGCAGCCGCGGATCGATCCCGCCGAGCAGGCCACCGACCGCCGGGCCTAGAATAAAGCCCGCGCCGAACGCCGCGCCGATCTTTCCGAAGGCGGCCGCGCGCCGTTCATGCGGCGTGATGTCGGCGATGTAGGCGAACGAGGTCGAGACGCTCGCCGCGGTGATGCCGGAAATGACGCGGCCGATAAACAGCCAGACCAGCGTCGGCGCGAGCGCCATCAGCACATAATCGAGCGCGAGGCCGAAATTCGACAGCAGCACGATCGGCCGCCGCCCGAAGCGGTCCGACAGCGCGCCGATGATCGGCGAGAAGATGAACTGCATCAGCGCCCACGCGGTGCCGAACACGCCGAAGATGCGCGCCGCACTTGCGGTGTCGTTATCGACGAAACTCTCCACAAGCTTTGGCAGGATCGGCATCACGAGGCCGAGCGCGAACATGTCGAGCAGCACGGTGACGAAGATGAACGCGAAGGCTGCGCGCCGCCGGCCCGCCGGGGGCGTCTCGATCGCATGCGCCTCGCCCGGCTGTCCGGTCATGACCTGCGCTTGCGTTTATGCGCAAACGGGTTGGCCTTCTCGCGCAGCGTGATGCGGATCGGCGTGCCGGGCAGATCGAATGTCGAGCGCAACCCGTTGGTGAGATAGCGCAGATAGGAGTCGGGCACCGCATCGGCGCGGGTGCAGAACACGACGAAGCTCGGCGGCCGCGCCTTCACCTGCGTCATGTAATTCATCTTCAGTCGCGAGCCGGATTTGGCCGGCGGCGGATTGGCGCTGATCGCATGCGTGAACCAGCGGTTCAGCGCGCTGGTCGGCACGCGACGGTTCCACACCTCGACCGCTTCCACGATCGCCGCCATCAGCTTGTCGATGCCCTCGCCGCTCATCGCGGAAACCGCGACGATGGGGACGCCCTTGATCTGCGGCAGCAGGTGATCGACATCGCGGCGCAGCTCGGTGATCAGGCCCGGACGGCGCTCGACCAGATCCCACTTGTTCACCGCGACGACGACGGCGCGGCCTTCGCGCGCGATCAGGTCGGCGATGCGCAGGTCCTGTTCCTCGAAGCGCGTCTGCGCATCGGTCATCAGCACCACCACTTCGGCGAAGCGCACCGCGCGCAGCGCATCCGCGACCGACAGTTTCTCCAACTTCTCCTCGATGCGCGAGCGGCGGCGCAGCCCGGCGGTGTCGAACACGCGGAACGTGCGGCCCTGCCACGGGATGCTGACGGCGATGGCGTCGCGCGTCGTGCCCGCTTCCGGGCTCGTCAGCATCCGTTCCTCGCCGAGCAGATGATTGATCAGCGTCGATTTGCCGGCATTGGGCCGCCCGACCACCGCGACGCGGATCGGCCGCGCCGGCGTACCGTCGCCGTCGGGCCGCTCGCTGTCCTCGTCGTCGTCCTCGCCGTAATCCGGCATCAGCGCGCGCAGCGCGTCGTAGAGCTCGCCCATGCCCTCGCCATGCTCGGCCGAGATCTGCACGGGATCGCCGAGACCAAGCTCATAGGCTTCCATCGCGCCCGCTTCGCCGTGGCGGCCCTCGCTCTTATTGGCGAGCAGCACCAGCGGCTTGTCGGCGCGGCGCACCAGATCGGCGAAGGCGCGGTCGGTGGGGGTCAGGCCGAGCCGGGCATCGACCACGAACATCAGGGCGTCGGCGGCCTTGATCGCGCTTTCTGTCTGCTCCTGCATCCGCGCGGTGAGCGAGCCCGAGGGACCGCTGTCGAGGCCCGCGGTGTCGATGATGGTGAAGCGGAGGTCGCCAAGGCGCGCTTCGCCCTCGCGACGGTCGCGCGTCACGCCGGGCTGATCGTCGACAAGCGCCAGCTTCTGCCCGACCAGCCGGTTGAACAGCGTGGATTTGCCGACATTGGGTCGGCCAACGATGGCGATGGTAAAGGACATCGGCCTTCCGGTGCCCTCTCGTAGAGCGGGGTTATGCGACTATCGGCGGCGGGCCGCCGATGCGGACTGTTATCCTGGCGATCAGCGCGAGAAGCTGCCGCTCGGCAACGGTGCCGGGAACGGCGGCGGCGTCTGCTGTGGTTGCGCCGGCTGCGGCGCGGGAGCGGCAGGCTGAGGCGCGGGCGCCGGAGCCTGAGCCGGAGGGGCTGCCGCAGGCGCCGGCTCGCTCGATGGCGCTGGCGGAGCGGGGCGTCGCGGCGCGGGCCTGGCGGCGGCCTTCGGCGCGCGGCGCGGCTTGGCCCTGGCCGCGGGCGGCGGAGGCGGCTGCTCGGCGGCTGCGGCAGCCGGCGCGGCCTGCTGATCCTGCTGCGCGGCCTGGCCCTGGTAGAGATCGCGCGGCACGCCCTGCTCCAACCCCGGCACGCCTTCCGGGAACACCGGCCGGCGCTCGCCCGGCAGCTTCTTCTTGGTGTCCATGAAGTCGAGCAGATCGCTCGGGTCGAAATTGTTGACCCCGCCGCCGGCGCACGCCGTCAGCGACGTGCCAAGGCTCGCGAGGATCGCAACAGCCAACAATCGCTGCATGGGGCGTTTCACGGATTGCATTCGATGTCCCGTCGGTGGTCCGGTTAGCCTTTGGCGCGCGGCGGCAGCAGCGCCTGCAATGCCTCGACGCGCTGGCGCAGGCTCGGCGGCGTCGAGCCGTCCTCCTCCATCATGTCGAGCCACTTCTGGGCCGCCGCGGTATCGCCGGTGCGCCAGGCCGACAGCGCCAGCAGTTCGCGCGCCGTATCCTTGTAGGTGCGCCCGGCCGCCGTCGCAGCTTCGAGCCGCGCCAGCATGTCGGCGTAGCTCGCCGTATCGACCAGCAGATTGGCGGCGCGGATGCGCGCCAGATCCTGATCGGCCGCGCCGACGCCGCTATCGGCGGCGATGCCGTCATAGAGCGGCACGGCGGCCTGCGGATCGCGATCCGCCACCTCGGCGGCGGCGCGCAGCCGCGCCAGCGTGCGATAGCCGGACGGCGCGGTGGTGGCGAGCTTGGCGAAGGCGGCTTCCGCCTCGGCATGCTTGTTCTCGGAGGCGAGCGTCGCCGCCTGCTCGAACGCCGTGCCCGCCTCGGCGGCCTGCTTGGCCGACCACCATGTATAGCCCTGCCAGGCGCCGACCCCGGCCACCAGCAGCACGGCGGCGCCGATGATCAGGCCGGAATACTTCTCCCAGATCCTGTGGAGTCGCTCGCGACGTAGCTCGTCATCAATTTCGCTAAAAATCTCAGTCACTTAAGTGTCCTGCTGGCTAGGCGCGGCGCAACCCTGCACGCACCCACGGCTGCACCCGTCCGCGCGGGGGTACCCTAGCGGTATGGCGCTGGCAAGGCAAAAGCGGCGCGAGCCGCCGGTTATGCCTTTGGTTTCAAACTGTAAACGTTTTCCGGGCCGGGGAACGCGCGGCTGCGCACGTCGCGCGCATAGCCCTGAATCGCCTCCTCGATGCCGGGTCCGAGATTGCCGTAGCGCCGGACGAATTTCGGCACCCGCTCCGACAGGCCCAGCATGTCCTCCAGCACCAGCACCTGCCCGTCGCAGGCGGCGCTGGCGCCGATGCCGATGGTAGGGATCGCGATCGTCTCGGTGATCTTGCGGGCCAGCGGCTCGGCCACCGCCTCGACCACCACCGAAAAGGCGCCGGCCTGCGCCACCGCGATGGCGTCGTTCTGGATCGGCCCCGGCCCGTTGACGCCATCGACGAGACGCTGCGCTTCCTCGCGCCCCTGCGAGCGGAACGAGCCGAGCGCGTTGATCGATTGCGGCGTCAGCCCGATATGGGCCATCACCGGAATGCCGCGCTGGGTCAGGAACGCGATGGTCTCCGCCATGCGCTCGCCGCCCTCCATCTTCACCGCGCCGCAATGGGTCTCCTTGAGGATGCGCGCGGCGGAGTGGAATGCCTGCTCCTTCGACGCCTCGTAGGAGCCGAACGGCATATCGACCACGACGAGGGCACGCTGCGAGCCGCGCATCACCGCGTGCCCCTGCAGGATCATCATCTCCATCGTCACCGGCAGCGTGGTCTCGAAACCGTGCATCACATTGCCGAGCGAGTCGCCGACAAGGATGATGTCGCAATAGCGATCGACCAGCCGCGCGGTGTGGGCGTGATACGAGGTCAGCATCACCAGCGGCTCGCCGTTCTTGCGCGCCAGAACATCCGGCGCGGTGATGCGCTTCACAGCAGTCTGCACAGACATGATTTACACTCCGAACACCGGCACGCCGATGACGACCGGATGGAAGGCGAAAGCGAGCGCGGCATAGACGATGACGCCGATCACCACGGCGATGACGTCATTGCCGACGCCGCCCACCGGTATCGACGGCGCGCCGGGATCGCTGCGCCGCTTGAGCGAGATGCGGTCGAACACCGCCCACGCCAGGAACGAGCCGAACAGAATGATCGAGCCGAGATCGCCGTTGGCGAGCAGATGCGCCAGCGCCCACAGCTTGATGCCCGCCAGCATCGGATGCTTCAGCGCCGTGTAGATGCGCCCGCGCAGATAGGAGGCGACGACGAGGATCACCGCCGGCAGCATCAGAAGCAGCACGAGAGGACGCAGCGCAAGCGGCGGATACCAGACATCGATCCAGCCGGTGGCGCGATAGCGGGCGAAGCCCCACACGATCAGCGCAAGGCCGATGGCCGACACCAGTGAATAAAGAAGCTTGTAGGATGTCTCGCCGCCGAGCCGGGCGATGACGGCGGCGCGCGCATCACGCTGCGTCGTCAGCGTATGCACGCCGAGAAACAGCACGAGGCCGAGGATCATGATGGTCAGGCCCACGCCCGTCTCCCGTCCGCTTGCCACCCTTTGAAAAGCGCAACGTCAGCGAGCGGTCATCCGCACGTCGCGCCGGCCGTCTCCGGCGCAACAGACGCGAGGAATCCCTCATCGCCCCGCTGCACCGCAATATCGGAGCGCAGGGGTATCATTTTTCGAAGGGGATGGGCAAGGGATGCCAGCACGCTAGCGCGGCGAGGACGCGCCAAGAACGACGCGCGCGAGGCCATCGAAAAGCGCCGGCCAGGCATCCTCTTCAGGCAGAATGACGTGGTTGGCGCTCTCCAGCATCAGAAATTCGGCCCCCGGAATCCGGCTGGCGAGCTGATAGCCCTGCTCAAGCGGCTGCACGCCATCGTCGCGCGCATGAATCACCAGCGTCGGAACCATGATCGAGCCCAGCAGGTCGCTCACATCGAAGCCGTCCACCGCCGAACGTATGGCGACGGCGTTCTCCGGCGACGTCGTCTGTCGCTGCAATCCAACGAGCGAGGCGATCTGTTCGCGGCTGCCATCGGGAATGAACATCGTCGCGAACGCCTTGATGAACGGGCTGTTGGTTTTGCCCCATCCGTGCCGCATCAGCGTCAGGATCGCCTGACCCTGCGCACGGTCGCTTTC
>JBEBWH010000033.1:0-15534 GCA_040392305.1 Bradyrhizobium sp.
GCCTGGCTCTGATATTCGGCCGAATGCTCCTTGGTATAAGTATCGAGAATGGCGCGCTTCGGCTCGCCCTGCTCAGGCAGCGGCACCTGATATTCGGCGCTCAAGCCGCCGAGCAGCCACGCGATGAAGCCGTCTTCGCCTTCCCATGCCGGCGATGGCGCGCCTTCGCCGCGCAGCACGCGGTCGACCGCCTCGACCGCCATCTTGCCCGCGAAGGCCGGAGCATAAGCCTTCCAGCTTGAAATCTCGCCCTTGCGCGACTGCCGCGTGGTGGTGGTGACGTGCAGCGCCTGCTGCACCGCCTGATAGACCGTCTCGGTCGGAAGGCCGAGGGCTGCGCCGATGCCGGCGGCGGCCGAAGGGCCGAGATGGGCAATATGGTCGATCTTGTGCTCGTGCAGGCAGATGCCTTTCACCAGATCGACTTGGATTTCGTAGGCGGCGGCAAGGCCGCGGATCAGCGCCGCGCCATCGCGCCCGCAATGCTGCGCTACGGCGAGCACCGGCGGGATGTTATCGCCGGGATGCGAATAGTCGGCGGCGAGAAACGTGTCGTGAAAGTCGAGTTCGCGCACCGCGACGCCATTGGCCCAAGCTGCCCATTCCGGCGACACGCGATCCGCCACCGGCAGGCCGAAGACCGTGGCGCCGGGTGCGTAGCGGTGCGCCATCGCCTGCGCACGCGCGCTCGCGACGGGGCGCCGCGCCAGCGAGGCCGCCGCCACCGCCGCGTTATCGATGATGCGGTTGCCGATCATCTCGATCACCGCCGGCTCGACGGCGACCGGATCGGTGGCGACCTCGGCGATCTTCCAGGCAAGCTGTTCGGAGCGGGGCAGGTTGTCGGCGGATTTGCGCGGGCGAACGGAATGCAGTTTCACGGGTTGGTGTCCTCTAGCGTGGTGACGGGTGATCGGGCGGGAATGGGGGTCGGCCGGCCGCCGGCATCGACGGCGACCATTTCAAACCGGCTGCTGAGCGCCGGTCGTTGCGTGCCGGAGGCGATGTCCTCGGCAAAGGCCTCGATCGCGATCGTGAGAGAGGCGCGGCCGACGCGCGTGACGCGCGCCCGGATGTCGAGCATTTCGCCGACGCGGACGGGAGTGTGAAATTCAGTGCGCTCGGCGCGGCCCATCACCACAGCGCAGCGCGCGTAGCGGGAGGCGGCGATGAAGGCGGCCTTGCCGAGAAGATTGAGCGCGTTGCCGCCGAACAGCGTGCCGTAGTGATTGGCGTGATGCGGAAAGACGAACTCGACGAAGCTGGTTTCGGTCGGGCCGGTCCGTGGCGGTGTCGCGGGCATTCGCGCCGCTCCCTTGCATAGGCGATCAATATTCGCAATATTTGCAATATGAGACGCGCAAGGAAGGGCTGAAATTGTGGAGATTATCGAAGCGAGTTCGGTGAATTTGCAAAGTCTGCAAAGTTGCCTGACGCAAGGTGCCGCGTGAAGAAGGCGTTCATCGGCGTGCCGTTGAGGCGGCTGCGCGAGGAGCGGCGGCTGACGCAGCAGGCGCTCGCATCGGCCATCGGCATCTCGCTGAGCTATCTCAACCAGCTCGAAAACAATCAGCGCCCGCTGACGGTGCCGGTGCTGGTCAAGCTCAACGCGGCCTTCGGCATCGATCTGCAATTGTCGTCGGACGAGGACGAGGCGCGACTGATCGCCGAATTGCGTGAGGCCGCGTCGGACCCTGTCCTCGGCGAAGCGATTGCCATGGCGGAGCTGCGCGAGCTTGCGGGCAATATGCCGGCCGTCGGGCGCGCGATCGTCGCTCTCCACCGCCGTTACCGGCATGCGCTGGAGCAGGCGGCGACGCTTGCGGCGCATATCGGCGACGATCGGCAGGGCGAGGCGTCGTTCGGATCGTCCACCGCTTTCGAGGAGGTGCGCGATTTCTTCTACGGCCGGCACAATCACATTGCCGAGCTCGACAACATCGCAGAGCAGATCGCGAAGGATGCGGGCCTGCCGCTCGGGCAGATGGCTCAGGCGGTCGTTGCGCGGCTGGCGAAGCGGCATCGCGTGCGCGTCGAAATCGACCATCGGTTGTCTGGCGAGACGCAGCGGCAGTTCGACGCCGGAAGCCGGGTGCTGCGCCTGTCGATGCAGTTGCGGCCGGGGCAGCAGGCATTCCAGATGGCGACGCAGCTGGCGTTTCTCGAATGCAGCGACCTGATCGAGCAGATCGCCGATACGGGTGTGTTCGCCAATGCCGAATCGCGCGAGGTGGCCCGCATCGGCCTCGCCAACTATTTCGCCAGCGCGCTGGTGATGCCGTACGGCGCCTTTCTCGCAGCGGCCGAGGACGTGCGTTATGACATCGAACTGATCGCGCAGCGTTTCGGCGTCGGTTTCGAGACGACATGCCATCGCCTCAGCACCCTGCAGCGGCCGGGCGCGCAAGGCGTGCCGTTCTTTTTCATCCGGGTGGATCGCGCCGGCAATATCTCGAAGCGGCAGTCGGCCACCGACTTTCATTTCTCGCGCTTCGGCGGAACATGCCCGCTCTGGAACGTCTATGAAGCGTTCAGCCAGCCGGGACGTATCCTCACGCAGTTCGCGAGCATGCCGGATGGGCGGGCCTATCTATGGGTCGCCCGCTCGGTGTCGCGCGGACGTGGCGGCTATCGCGCGCCGCGCAAGACTTTCGCCGTTGCGCTTGGCTGCGATATCCGCCATGCGCAGCGCCTCGTTTACGCCGACGGCCTCGATCTCAACAATCCGGCGGCGGCGACGCCGATTGGCGCGGGATGCAGATTGTGCGAACGGCCCGCATGTCCGCAGCGCGCCTTTCCTCCTTTCGGAAAATTGCTTCACGTCGATGTCAACCGTTCAACGTTTGCGCCTTACTCGGCGCCCCAGTGACAATGACAACCGTTTGCAGGAAGCCGTAACGTGTCGCGCATGAATGCGAACATGCGTTGCGAAACTGTGATCGTGTCCGGCGCCAGCCAGGCTTGATTCCGCCGGGTCTCCAACGTAGATAAAAACTCGGAATGGCGGAGGCTTGAAAGCTTGATGGCTGCACGGCTCATGGCATGGCTGAGGAGCGCGGCGTTTCGCCGGGCGCTGTCCGTGGCATGCGCTCTTGCCATCCTTGCCGCCGGTTTCGGTCACGTCCACCATTTCAACAGCGACGCTCAGGCCGGCTATGAGGTGAGTTCCCTCACTGGCCCCGACGGCGGGCAGGACGCCGCGCCGCAACTGAAGCTCGATCACTGTCATGGCTGCATGATGACGGCGGTGTTCGCCGAAACGCTGATCCCCGAAGCGCCTGCGACCGGGGGAATCGTGACAGTGGTGCTGCCGCGGCTGCATCCCTATTCGCCGATCTTCGAGAATCCTCCCCCCATAGTCTGACCAGAACGCACATCGCCCGCGCGTCGAGCGCGTTGCCGCCCTGTTCAGGTCGTTCCTATGTCTTTCAGAATTTTGTCCGCGCTCGCATTGGCCTGCGCGCTCTACCTGCCGCTTCCGGCTGTTGCGGAACGCGCAGGCCCCCTCACGCTCGCCGGAGCGCTGCAACGCGCGATCGCAGCCAATCCGCGCCTGACGGCGGCCGATCGCGACATCGGCATCGCCGGCGGACGGCGGCAACAGGCGGGCGCGCTCCCCAATCCGGACGTGTCGTTCGAACTCGACAACGCGCTCGGCAGCCGGGATTATCGCGGCCTGCGCTCGGCCGAGACGACATTGCAGCTCAGCCAGCTGATCGAGCTCGGCGGCAAGCGCGATGCGCGGATCGCGGCCGGAGCGGCCGGTGTCGAAGCGGCCTATTGGCAGCGCGCGGCGGTGCGGCTGGAAGTGCTGTCCGATACGGCGGTGGCGTTTTTCAGCGTGCTGGCGGCGCAGCGCAGGATCGCGATCTACGACACCCATATCGCCGCGCTGCAACGCCTCACGCCCGCGTTGCAGCGGCGCGTCGATGCCGGCGCATCGTCACCCGGAGAGGTGGCGCGCGCGCAGCTCGCCGCCGATCTTGTGCGCGCCGACCGCGAGCGGGCGCGGACCTCGCTTGCGATCGCGCGTCTCGAACTCGCAACGCTGATGGGCGCGGGTAGCGCGACTTACGCCTATGTCACCGGCGATCTCGGCAGGGTCGGCCGGCCGCCATCTTTTCAGGTGATACGCCGCTCGATCGAGAGCAATCCGCAACTGGCGCGGTTCACGGCGATCCGTGCGCAGCGCGATGCGGAGTTGCTGCTGGAGCGCCTGAAGCCGATCCCCGATCTTCGCGCGGGTGTCGCCTGGCGTCATTACCGCGACACCAACGACAATGCCGTGAGGCTTGGGGTCTCGGTGCCGATCCCGGTCTGGGACCAGAACCTCGGCAATATCGCGGCCGCGCGGGAGTCGCGCGCCAAGGTCGAGGCGGAGCTGGCGTCCGCGCGCGCGGCGCTGCTGCTCACGCTGGGGCGTGCGCATGAAAGCCTGAGCGGCGCTTCGCGCGAACTCGAATTGCTGCGTGGTTCGGCCGTTCCGAATGCGCGGCGCGCCGTGCAGGACATGGAGGCGGGCTATCAGCAGGGGCGCTTCAGCCTGCTCGAATTGCTCGATGTGCAGAACGGCGCCGCGCAGGCGGCGTTGCGCGAGCTTGATGCGCTTCTGACCTATCACACGTCGCTGGCGACGATCGAAGGGCTGACAGGCGCTCCGCTTCGCATGACCCGGGAGAAGCAGCGATGATCCGGAAGATGACGAGTTTGCTGGTGCTGCTGGCCGTCGCGGCCGGGGTCGCGCTGCTGGCGTTCAACCTGTTGTCGCCCGCGGACCGACCGGCGCAGACAAGCGGGCACAGCCATGATGATGGCCATGCCCATGAAGAAACGGACCATGCTCACGATGAAAAGAGCGTGGCGTTGAGCGACGCCAAAATTGCCGCCGCCGGAATAGAGCTTCACAAGGCGGGGCCGGGCACGCTGCGCGACACGCTTATGCTCAACGGCATTCTCCAACCGAACCAGGAGGCGCTGGTGCAGGTGACGCCGCGCTTCGCCGGCATCGTTCGCGATCTCGGCAAGCGCATCGGCGACCGGGTCGAGAAGGGCGACCTTCTGGCGAAGATCGAAAGCAACCAGAGTCTCACGACCTATGAGGTCCGCGCGCCGATCGCAGGCACGATCATCGACCGTCAGGTGTCGCTCGGCGAATATGCCTCGGAGCAGAAGCCGGCCTTCACGATCGCCGATCTTTCGACCGTCTGGGCGGATTTCTCCGTCTATCGTCGCGATCTCGGGCGCGTCCGTCTCGGCGATACGGTTCTGATCGACGTCGAGGATGGCGGCCCGCCGGTGGCGGCCACGATTTCCTACGTCTCCCCGGTCGGCAGCAGCGATACGCAGAGCGCGCTGGCGCGCGCCACGGTTGAGAACAAGGACACGCGGCTGCGGCCGGGCCTGTTCGTCACCGGGCGCGTCGTGCTGGCGGCAAAGCAGGCGTCGGTCGTTGTCAAGCCCGCCGCGCTGCAGTCGGTCGAGGATCGCACCGTGGTGTTCGTCCGCAATGGTGAAAAGTTCGAGCCGCGCGGAGTCGAGCTCGGCGAGCGCGACTCCGAACAGGTCGAGGTTCTGGTCGGGCTGACGGCCGGCGATGTCTATGCCGGGCGGAACAGCTTTGTCATCAAGGCCGAACTCGGCAAGGGCACGGCCACTCATGAGCATTGAGATGACGACAGTGACGGCAACGCCGGTCGCGCCTTGCTGCGATGGAGTCTGCGCCGGTTCGGCGTTTCGGGAGATGCGCGCATGATCGATGCGATCCTCGCTTTCTCGATCCGCCAGCGCTGGCTGGTGATGGTCGCCGTGCTGGGCATGGCGGCGTTCGGCGCGTGGAATTTCACCCGTCTGCCGATCGATGCGGTGCCCGATATCACCAACGTGCAGGTGCAGATCAACACCATCGCGCCCGGCTATTCGCCGCTCGAGGTCGAGCAGCGCATCACCTTTCCGATCGAGACCACGATGGGCGGTCTGCCTCAGTTGCAATACACCCGCTCGCTGTCGCGTTACGGACTGAGCCAGGTGACGGTGGTGTTCGACGACGACACCGATATCTATTTTGCGCGCCAGCTCGTCAACGAGCGTATCCAGCAGGTGAAGGACCAGCTTCCCGCAGGCATCGAAACCGCGATGGGACCGATTTCGACCGGCCTCGGCGAAATCTATATGTACGCCGTGGAAGCGAAAGACGGAGCGACGCTCGATCCGGCGCAATTGCGGACGGTTCAGGACTGGATCATCAAGCCGCAGCTTCGCACCGTGCCCGGCGTGGTCGAGGTCAACAGCATCGGCGGCTTCGAGCGCCAGTTTCATGTGCTGCCGGAGCCGGCGCGGCTGATGGCTTACCGCCTCAGCTTCCGCGACGTGATGACGGCGCTGGCGGCGAACAACGCCAATGTCGGCGCCGGATATATCGAGCGCAACGGCGAGCAATATCTGGTGCGCACGCCGGGGCAGGTCGGAACGATCGAGGATATCCGCGACATCGTGATCGGATCGCGGCAGGGCGTCCCGATCCGCGTCAGCGATATCGCGGAGGTGCGGGAGGGGCGCGATTTGCGCACCGGCGCGGCGACCCGCAACGGCGAGGAGACGGTGCTCGGCACCGCGATGCTGCTGATCGGCGAGAACAGCCGCACGGTATCGCAACGGGTCGCGGACAAGCTTGAGGACATCGCGCGTTCACTTCCGGAGGGGGTGACGATCCGCGCGCTCTACGACCGCACCGATCTGGTGGATGCGACCATCGTCACCGTGCAGAAAAATCTGTTCGAAGGCGCGATCCTCGTCATCGTCGTCCTGTTTCTCATTCTCGGGAACGTCAAAGCCGCGATCGCCACCGCATGCGTGATCCCGTTGTCGATGCTCTTCACCGTCACCGGCATGCTGGAGAACAAGGTCAGCGCCAACCTCATGAGTCTCGGCGCGATCGACTTCGGCATCATCATCGACGGCGCGGTCATCATCGTCGAGAACTGCCTGCGGCTGCTGGCACATGAGCAGCAACGTCGCGGGCGGCTGCTGACCCGCGGCGAGCGGTTCGAGACCATTCTCGCCGGCGCGAAGGAGGTGATCAGGCCAAGTTTGTTCGGTACGGTCATCATCGCGGTGGTCTATCTGCCGGTTCTCACGCTCACCGGCGTCGAGGGCAAGATGTTCACGCCGATGGCCATCACGGTGCTGCTGGCGCTGCTCGGAGCCGCATTGCTGTCGATGACCTTCGTGCCCGCGGCCGTCGCCCTGCTGGTGACGGGGCGCGTAACCGAAAAGGAGAACTGGTTCATGCGCGGCGCGCGACGGCTCTACGTCCCGCTGCTCGACTTATCGATCCGCCATCGTGGGCTTGTCGCGGGCCTTGCGGCGCTGCTGGTGGTCGCGACCGGGCTTGCGGCGGCGCGCATGGGCGGCGAGTTCATTCCGGGCCTCGACGAGGGGGATGTCGCGGTGCAGGCGTTGCGCATTCCGGGGACGAGCCTGACGCAATCGCTTGAGATGCAGATGGCGCTGGAAAAGCGACTGCTGCGACTGCCCGAGGTCAAGGAGGTTTTCGCCCGCACCGGCACCGCCGAAGTGGCGACCGATCCGATGCCGCCGTCGATTTCCGACGGCTATGTGATGCTCAGGCCGCGCGCCGAGTGGCCCGACCCGAAAAAACCGAAGGCGGTGCTGGTCAATGAGATCGAGCAGGCGGCGGAGGATATCGCGGGCAGCGGCTATGAATTGTCGCAGCCGATCGAGCTGCGTTTCAATGAACTGGTTTCCGGTGTCCGCAGCGATGTCGGCGTCAAGATTTTCGGCGACGATCTGGAAGTCCTGATCCGGACCGCCGAGCAGGTTCAAAACGTGCTGCAGTCGGTTTCGGGCGCGGCCGACGTCAAGACCGAGCAGGTGGCGGGTCTGCCGGTGCTGACGGTGAAGCTCAACCGCGCCGCGCTGTCGCGTCTCGGCGTCAGCGTGGCGGATGTGCAGGGCCTCGTCGAGATCGCCGTCGGCGGCAGCAACGCCGGCCTCGTGTTCGAGGGCGACCGCCGGTTCGATCTGGTCGTCCGGCTGCCCGAGCATCTGCGCTCCGACATCGAGGCGATCCGCAATCTGCCCGTTCCGCTGCCGCCGGCGGAAACTGCGGCGACAACGATGCGGACGCTCTGGAGCAGTTCCCCGCTGTCGCAGACGCGATATGTGCCGCTGTCGTCGGTGGCCGAGTTGCAGATTGCGCCCGGCCCCAATCAGATCAGCCGGGAAAACGGCAAGCGCCGCATCGTCGTCAGTGCCAATGTCCGTGGCCGCGATCTCGGCTCGTTCGTCGCGGATGCGCAGCGCCAGATCGCGGACAAGGTTCAGCTTCCGGCCGGATATTGGATCGGATGGGGCGGACAGTTCGAGCATCTTGTATCCGCCACCAAGCGGCTGACGATCGTCGTGCCCATAGCGCTGCTGCTGATCCTGCTGCTGCTCTATGTCAGTCTTGGTTCGCTGGCGGATGCCACGCTCGTGTTCAGCGGCGTGCCGCTGGCGCTGACCGGCGGCGTCGCCGCCTTGCTGCTGCGCGATATCCCGCTGTCGATCAGCGCGGGCGTCGGCTTCATCGCCCTGTCCGGCGTCGCCGTGCTCAATGGCCTCGTCATCGTCGCATTCATCCAGAAGCTCCGGGCGGAGGGTAAGCCGATCCTCGACGCCGTCCGCGAAGGCGCGTTGACGCGGTTGCGGCCGGTGCTGATGACGGCGCTCGTCGCCTCGCTCGGCTTCGTGCCGATGGCGACGGCGATCGGGCCCGGCGCGGAGGTACAGCGGCCGCTCGCCACGGTGGTAATCGGCGGCATCATCTCGGCGACGGTGCTGACGCTGTTGGTTCTGCCGGCGCTTTATGTGCTGTTCCGGCGTGAAAAGGTGGGCGAAGCCGTGACGTCAGGCGAGCCGGCGCAGGGGTGAAGCGGCGGACGCTGCGGTTGGCGGCCGGGCCAGCTCGGCCCGCCCTTTTTCCTCACTTGCGATAGACTCTAAACTGCCATCGGTCGGACTTGCGCTATGCAGGGCGCGGCCGATGGTAGAAAAAGACGGTCAGGAGAGGATGGCGACGATGATTCAGGTGATTCCCGATGTGCTGATGCCGGACGAGCTGGCGCGTTTCCGCGAACTGCTCGGACAGGCGCAGTGGCGGGATGGCCGCGCCACCGCCGGGCATGTCGCTGTCCGCGCCAAGGCGAACGAGCAACTCGCGCAGGACGATCCCCTGGCGCAGGAGCTGGCCGGTTTTCTGCTGGAGCGCCTGGGCAAGATCGGCCGTTTCGTCGCGGCGGCGCTGCCGCTCAAAATCCTGCCGCCGCGCTTCAACCGCTACACCGGCGGCGGCAACTACGGCGACCATATCGACAACGCGATCTTCGCCGTGCCGGGCGAAGGCGTCCGAATCCGTGGCGATCTGTCGTCGACGCTGTTTCTGAGCGATCCGGGTGATTATGACGGAGGCGAGCTGATCATTCAGGGCGAGTTCGCGCGGCATCAGGTCAAGCTGCCGGCCGGCTCTCTGATCCTCTATCCGGCGAGCACCTTTCATCAGGTCACGCCGGTGACGCGCGGGGCGCGCCTTGCCGCCTTCTTCTGGATTCAGAGTCTCGTGCGCGAGCATAGCCGCCGCGCGCTGCTGCTCGAACTCGACGACACCATTCAGGAGCTCGCGGGCAACAATCCCGAGTTGCCGGCGGTCGGGCGGCTGACCGGGCTCTATCACAACCTGCTGCGCGACTGGTGCGACACCTGACGTCGCGCCGATGACCGCCCCGCTCGCCAAGCTGACCCGGATTCCGCCGACCGTGGCCGCCGTTGCCGACTACGAACCGCTGGCGCGCGAGCGCCTCGCGCCGCAGGACTGGGCCTATCTCGACGGCGGCGCCGCCGACGAATTCACCGCGCAGGACAATCGCGCCGCATTTTCGCGCTGGCAGTTGCGGACGCAGGTGCTGCGCGATCTCGCCGGCGGCGGCACCGGCTGCGAGCTGTTCGGCGCGCGGCTGCGCTATCCCATCCTCCTTGCGCCGGTGGCCTATCAGAAGCTGGCGCATCCCGACGGCGAACTCGCCACCGTGCTCGGCGCGTCCGCGATGCAGGCGGCGATGGTGGTCAGCACGCAGGCGAGCGTGACGCTGGAGGATATCGCCCGCGCGGCGCAGACGCCGCTGTGGTTCCAGCTCTATTTCCAGCACGATCGCGGCTTCACGCGCGACCTCGCCCGGCGGGCGGAAGGCGCCGGCTATCGCGCGCTGGTGGTCAGCGTCGACGCGCCGGTCAGCGGCCTGCGCAACCGCGAGCAGCGCGCCGGCTTCGCCTTTCCGCCCGGTGTCGAGCCGGTCAATCTGCGCGGCCTGCCGCCGCCACCGGCGGCGGGCGCGGGCGACACGCTGTTCGGTAGTCCGCTCATCGCCGCCGCGCCGACCTGGCGCGATATCGACTGGCTGCGCGCGCAGACCAAATTGCCGGTCGTGCTGAAAGGCATCATGACGGCGCAGGACGCCACCCGCGCGCTGGCCGCCGGCGTCGATGGCGTCATCGTCTCCAATCACGGCGGGCGCGTGCTCGACACCCAGCCCGCGACGATCGATGTGTTGCCGGAGATCGCCGCCGCCATCGATGGCCGCATGCGGCTGCTGATGGACGGCGGCATCCGCCGCGGCAGCGATGTGTTCAAGGCGCTGGCGCTGGGCGCGGATGCGGTGCTGATCGGTCGTGCGTTCGTTCATGGTCTGGCCGCCGCCGGCGCGCCGGGCGTCGCGCATGTGCTGCGCATCCTGCATGCGGAACTCGAAGTCACCATGGCGCTGACCGGCTGTCGCGATCTGGACGCGATCACCCCGTCGCTGCTGCGCCGGTCGGTAGCCTAGAAAGCAGTTACTCGTCGATGCCTCCTGCCTGCTTCAGCTCGGATTGACTTTTTGCCGAGCGGTGCCAGACTTCACCCAAAGTATGAAAGAGAAGGGGTGGAGACAGCGCGATGGCCGACCTCGCGGGCCGGACTCATGTTGAGCGCGTGCAATCGGTTGCCCTGAGCTCGGCGGCTACGGAGGAGCCGCGCATCGCCAATTCGTGGCGGCGCTGCCTGATGGACCACAAGCTCGATCCCGCCCGGCGCGGTCCGCCGCTGACCCTGACCCAGACGGAACTGAAATCCACGGCCGAGCCGATGGACGAACTGATCCATCTGGCGATGCCGGAACTCGACGACCTGTACCGCGTCCTGCGCGGGGCCGGCTATTGCGTCAATCTCGCCGACATCAATGCCACGATCCTGCTGAGCCGGCTGCCCGAGGGCGAGGCGGCGGCCATCCTGCGCCGCTCGAAAGTCTACACGGGATCGATCTTCTCCGAGGCCATCGAGGGCACCAACGGCCTTGGCACCAGCCTGGCCGAACAGCGGCCGACGCTGGTGCATCGCAACGAACATTTTCGCGAGCAGTGGGCGATGTTCAGTTGCGCGGTCGCGCCGGTGTTCGATCATGCCGGACGGCTCGCCGGCGCGGTGAACATCACCTCGTCGCGCGCCGATCTCGACCGCGCCGCCCACCAGCTTGCGCTCGCCGTGACGGTGCAGGCGGTCCGGCGCATCGAGCAGGCCATTTTCCGCGCCCGCTTCCGCAACGGCTGGATCGCGACCCTGGCGGGTGATGACGCGGGCAATTGCGCGATGATCGCGTTCGACGACGATCAGCGCGTGCTGGGCGCGAGCCGTGCTGCGCGGGCAACGTTCGGGCTGTCGGATGCGATGATCGAGCGGGGCGCGGCGCTGTCGCAGTTCATCCGCCTCGATGGCGATGGGATGAAGCCGTCGGCCGCGCCGCAACTGTTGCGGGGACGCGACGGCGTGAGCCTCGGCCGCGGCCATATCGCCGCGCCGCTCCGCGCCCGCAACACGAAGCCGGCGGGCGAGCCGGCACGGGCGGCCAAGCCGCGTTATCAGAGCCTGCTGGACCTTGCGGGCAATGATGCCGCGCTGATCCGCAACGTCAGGCGACTGATGCGGGTCGTCGATGAGAATATTCCCGTGCTGCTGCAGGGCGAGACCGGAAGCGGCAAGGATGTCTTTGCGCGCGCCATTCACGCCGCGAGCGCGCGCAGCGGCGGGGCCTATGTCGCCCTCAATTGCGCCGCCATGCCGGAAAGCCTGATCGATGCCGAGCTGTTCGGCTATGTCGCGGGCGCATTCACCGGCGCGCGGCGCGGCGGTTCAACGGGGCTGATCGTGCAGGCGGATGGCGGCACGCTGTTTCTCGACGAAATCGGCGACATGCCGCTGGCGCTGCAAACCCGGCTGTTGCGCGTGCTGGAAAACCGCGAGGTATGGCCGCTTGGCGCGGGCAAGCCTGTCGGGGTCGATATCCGCCTCGTCAGCGCCACTCATCGTGACCTTCAGTCCATGGTGGCGGACGGCAGCTTCCGCGCCGATCTTTATTACCGTCTGCGCGGGTTGCAGGTCGAACTGCCGCCGCTGCGGCTGCGCGAGGACAAGGCCGACGTGATCGCGCGGGTGGCCGCCGAGGAGGCGCCGCAAGCGCGCGTCTCGCCAGCGGCATGGGAGGCGCTGCTGGCGCATCCGTTCCCCGGCAATATCCGCCAGTTGCGTCATGTGCTGCGGCTGGCGGCCTGCACCGCCGAGAACGGCGTGATCGTCGAGGCCGACCTCGACCTGCCGCCCTGCGCCGATCGCGCCGGGCCGGCCGATTTCGAGGCGGCCGAACGCAATCTTGTCGCGGAGGCGCTACGCAAGCATGGCTGGCGCATCCCCGACACCGCGCGGGCGCTCAATATCAGCCGCGCCACGCTCTATCGCAGGATCAAGGCGCTCGGGATCGCGCCGCTGCGGCAGCACTGATCCGCCACATCTCTCACATGAGGCCGCCACATGAGGCGGCATACAGCGTCGATCCGTGCGGTCAGGAAAAGCCGCTCCAGATCATCTTGCGTGCATTGAGGTCGCCAAGCGACACCACTTCGCGCATCGCCTGCACGTCGTGGAAGGCGCTGCGCAGATAGACGAGCGGCCGTCCCTCGGGGCGGAACTCGGTGCTGTGAACGTCGCCGATGAACACCGAATGGGTCTTGGTTTCGAACGCCTCGCGCAAGGCGCAGTCGAACGACACCAGCGCGTCTTCGAGGATGGGGGCGCCGGTCGCGCCCGTGGTCCAGTGACCGAAAGCAAAGCGGTCGTCGCCATCGACGCCCTTCTGGCCGCTGAACGCCAGCGCCAGCGTCATATGCTCGTTGGCGAGGAAGCTGACGCCGAAACAACGCTCCTCGACAATGCGGGGATGCGCGCTGGCGTTGCGGTTGACGCACACCAGAAGCGAGGGCGGATCGTCCGACAGCGAGCAGACGGCGGTGACGGTCAATCCGGTGCGGCGGCCGTGTTCGCGGCCGACGGTAACGAGCGCCACCGCGCCGGCGCAATGCCGCATGGCCTGCTTGAAATTTTGTGCATCCATCCTGTGCGTCATCCCGGCATCGCTCGTTGAGGAAATTCTTTTAGGACGAAACCCGCACGCCGCAAAGAGCGTGCGTGCGGGAAACATTCGGCCGTTACGCCGCCTTGGCCGCCCTTGGCGTGAGATGTGTGAGCCGCGGCAGCACTTCTTCCTTCAGCAGCCGCAGCGAGTTGCGCCAGGCTTCCGGCTTGTGCTTGTAGTCGAAGCCGAACACCAGCAGCGTGCCGAAGCCGCCGACTTCGTCATAGATCTTTTCGATCTTCTCGGCGACGGTCGCGGGCGAGCCGATGATCCAGTTGTGCCGGGCGCAGTATTCGACCGTCACATCGCTGTCCGGCGTGTCCGGCGTGTGCTTGAGATAATCCTTGAAGCCGAAATGACCGAGCAGCTGCAGGAAGTATTCGCCCATCATGCGGCCCATCATGTCGCCGACGGACAGACGCCAGGCTTCCTCGTCGGTGTCGGCGACGAACACTTCGCGGACCATGCGCCAGTCCTCGCGGTTCGGCGTGCGCCCGGTCTTGGCCGCGCCGAACTCGACCGAATCCCAATGGCTCGCGACATAGGCCGGATTGAGGTTGAGGCTCATCGGGATGAAGCCGCGCTCGCCGGCGAGCTTGAGCGTATCGGAGCCCTTGCTGAGGCCGGCGACGGCGATCGGCGGGTGCGGCGCCTGAACCGGCTTGATGTGCGGTTTGAGGAAATCAAACATCACATCGGGCTTGGTGACGGTCCAGTATTTGCCCGCGTGGGTCCATGGCGCATCGTCGGTCCACATCTTCAGGATGATCTCAAGCGCCTCGCGGGTCATGTCGCGGTTCTGGCCCGACATGCCGTCGACGTTGAACATCGCCCAGTCGCTCGGCAGGCCGGAGGCCGCGACGCCGAAATTGAGCCGGCCCTCGGAGAGATGATCGAGCATGGCGACGCGGTTGGCGAGTTCGGCCGGGTGATGATAGGGCAGCAGGAAACCGCCGGGGCCGAGGCGGATGTTCTTGGTTTCGCGGAACGCCTGCGCCAGCA
Organism: Bradyrhizobium sp.; assembly: GCA_040392305.1. GTDB lineage: Bacteria > Pseudomonadota > Alphaproteobacteria > Rhizobiales > Xanthobacteraceae > PRO6. The sequence continues at coordinate 14,496 of JBEBWH010000033.1, forward strand.
GGAGGTCGGGCGCGGGGTGCGGTTCCCATGGCGCGGTGTGGTGCTCGCCGATCCAGCCTTCCTGATAGCCGAATTCGTCGCACCAGCGCAGAACCTGGAGATCCCAGTCGTGCCCTTCCTTCAGTCCGCACTCCGGCGGATGCGACGGCATGGTGAAGTAGCCGATTTTCATTGAGGTTCCTCCTTATTCGTATCGAAGCCCGCGCCTTGCGCGCAGTGCGTCGATGATGAGCAAGGGGCGTGCCAGTGGCCGCGACCGGTGTCGGGGCCGCCGCCCGAAGGGAAAATCCATCGCGATGCCGTCCGCGATCGCGAATTTGGTCGCAAATCCCGCGTTTCCCATTCGCAGCGTCTCAATGCGTCGTCTCAAATTTGAGACTTTTGGCCGGTGGCGTTGGAAGTCGGGGTGGAAATTCCCTCCATACGGCGCTAAGTCACGCTGGTTTCTCACCTGGCATGTCGGTCAATTGAATCTGCTCACCATTGGATCGGGACAAAAGGCCCTGTCGGACGACGCGGCGACGAAGGCCGGCGCTCGCGCCGCCGATCCGATCACGTTCGAAGCGCTGGAGGTTCGGCGCGGCGAGCGGCAGGTTCTGGATATTCCGCAACTCCGTTTCGCCGAGCGGCGTATCGGCCTGATCGGCGATAACGGATCGGGCAAAAGCACGCTGCTGCGACTGATCAACGGGCTGCTGCTGCCAACATCCGGGCGGGTGACGGTGAGGGGACTCGACACCGCGCGGCATCGCAAGAGCCTGCCCGCCGAAGTCGGCTTTGTTTTTCAGAACCCCGATCATCAGCTCATCTTCCCGACGGTGGGCGAGGAAATCGCCTTCGGTCTCACCGAGCGGGGACTGTCGTCCGCCGAGGCCAGGACGCAGGTCGGAGAAATTCTCGCGCGGCATCGCTGCGTCGACTGGGTCGATCGCGCCGTGCATACGCTGTCGGGCGGGCAGCGGCAGCTCGTCTGCATCCTCGCCGTCACCGCGCCCGCGCCGCCCATTCTGCTGCTCGACGAGCCGTTTTCCAGCCTCGA
>JBEBWH010000034.1:0-15281 GCA_040392305.1 Bradyrhizobium sp.
CGGATTTGGGCGTGATGGAGTTTCCGGCCTGGGATTGTCAGCCTTACGACCGGGTATCGCCCCATGGCGGAGTGCTGGCGCAGCGCCTCACCACACTGGCCCAGCTGTCGCGCCTGAAGGGCAGCGAGACCCCGCTGATCGTGCTGACCACGGTGAACGCGATCACCCAGCGCGTGCCGCCGCGTGACCTGATCGCGGCACAGGCGCTCTCCGTCGCGCCGGGTCACGTCGTCGGCATGGATTCGATCGTCGGCTGGCTCACGCATAACGGCTACAACCGCACCTCGACGGTGCGCGAGCCCGGCGAATATGCGGTGCGCGGCGGCATCCTCGATCTGTTTCCGGCCGGTCTCGATCTGCCGGTCCGGTTCGACTTCTTCGGCGACACGCTGGAGTCGATCCGCAGCTTCGACGCGGAAACGCAGCGCACGATGCTCGACATGCGCGGCCTCGATCTGGTGCCGGTGTCGGAATTCCAGCTTGTCACCGAGACGATCAGGCGTTTTCGCATGGGCTACGTCGCCGAATTCGGCGCGCCCGGCCGCGACGACACGCTCTACGAGGCGGTGAGCGAGGGGCGTCGCCACCCCGGCATGGAGCACTGGCTGCCGCTGTTTCACGAGCGGATGGATACGCTGTTCGATTATCTCGACGGCGCCGCCGTGGCGCTTGAATATCAGGCAGGCGACGCCGCGCATGAACGCTTCACGCAGATCGGCGACTATTATGAAGCGCGCCGCGAGGCTCTGGAGAATCCCGGTGGCGGCGCGATCTATCAGCCGCTGCCGCCGGACCGGCTGTACCTGACCGAAACCGAATGGAGCGAACGCCTTGGCGAATTGCCGCTGGCGCGGCTGACGCCGTTCGCGCTGCCGGACGACACCGCCGACGTGCTCGATGCCGGCGCGCGCTCGGGCCGCAACTTCGCGCCGGAGCGCGCCGACACATCGGCCAACGTGTTCGCCGCCGTCGTGTCGCATGTGCAGGCGCTACAGGCTGCGCGGAAGAAAGTCGTCATCGCGCTGTGGAGCGAAGGCTCGCGCGAGCGCATGGCGAGCGTGCTCAAGGAGCACAGGCTGCATAACCTCGTCAGCGTCAACGCCTGGCGCACGGTGCAGGCCACGCCGCGCAACGAGACCATGCTCGCGGTGGTGGGGCTGGAAAGCGGCTTCGAGACCGATAGCGTCGCCGTCATCAGCGAGCAGGATATTCTCGGCGACCGTCTGGTGCGGCCGCGCAAGGCGAGCCGCAAGGTCGAGAACTTCATTTCGGAAGTCACGAGCCTGTCGTCGGGCGATCTGGTCGTCCATGTCGAGCACGGCATCGGCCGCTTTGTCGGGTTGCAGACGCTGGAAGTGTCCGGCGCGCCGCACGACTGTCTGGAACTGCACTACGCCGCTGGCGCCAAACTGTTCCTGCCGGTGGAGAATATCGAGCTGTTGTCGCGCTACGGCTCCGAGCACACCGAGGTCGAACTGGATCGTCTCGGCGGCAGCGGCTGGCAGGCGCGCAAGGCCAAGCTCAAGCAGCGCATCCGCGAGATTGCGGGGGAGCTGATCAAGATCGCGGCCGAGCGTCATCTGCGCGAGGCGCCCAAGTTGCCGGTGCAGGCGGGGCTCTATGACGAATTCTGCGCCCGCTTTCCTTACGAGGAAACCGAGGACCAGATGGCGGCGATCAATGCTACCTTGCACGATCTCGACAGCGGCCGCCCGATGGACCGGCTGATCTGCGGCGACGTCGGCTTCGGCAAGACGGAAGTGGCGCTACGCGCGGCCTTCGCGGTGGCGCTCAGCGGCAAGCAGGTTGCGGTGGTGGTGCCGACCACGCTCCTGGCACGCCAGCACGCCAAAAACTTCGCCGAGCGTTTCCGCGGTCTTCCGGTGCAGGTGGCGCAGGCATCGCGTCTGGTCAGCGCCAAGGAACTGAAGCAGGTGAAGGAAGGGCTCGCCGACGGCTCGGTCGATATCGTCGTCGGCACCCACGCGCTGCTGGGCAAGACCATCAGGTTCAAGGATCTCGGGCTGGTCATCGTCGACGAGGAGCAGCATTTCGGCGTCACGCACAAGGAGAAGCTGAAGAAGCTGCGCGCCGAGGTGCATGTCCTGACCCTGACTGCGACGCCGATTCCGCGCACGCTGCAACTTGCCTTCACCGGCGTGCGCGATCTATCGATCATTGCCTCGCCTCCGGTCGATCGTCTCGCCGTGCGCACCTTCGTCGCGCCCTTCGATGGCGTGATGGTGCGCGAGGCGCTGCTGCGCGAGCGTTATCGCGGCGGACAGGCGTTCTATGTCTGTCCGCGTATCGACGATCTCGCCGAGGTCAAGGACTTCCTCGACAAGAACGTGCCGGAGGCGAAGGTCGCGGTCGCGCACGGCCAGATGCCGGCGGCGATGATCGAGGACATTATCTCCGCCTTCTATGACGGCAAGTATGATGTCCTGCTCTCCACCACCATTGTGGAATCCGGCCTCGACATTCCGACTGCGAATACGCTGATCGTGCATCGCGCCGACATGTTCGGGCTGGCGCAACTCTATCAGTTGCGCGGCCGGGTCGGGCGCTCGAAGCTGCGCGCCTACGCATTGTTCACGCTGCCGACGCAGCACAAGATCACGGCGCAGGCCGAGCGTCGCCTGCAGGTGCTGCAATCGCTCGAAACCATCGGCGCGGGATTCCAGCTTGCCTCGCACGATCTCGATATCCGCGGCGCCGGCAATCTTCTTGGCGAGGAGCAGTCGGGTCATATCAAGGAAGTCGGTTTCGAGCTTTACCAGTCGATGCTCGAGGAGGCGATCGCGAACCTCAAGGCCGGCATCAGCGAGCCGGTCGCCGACCGCTGGTCGCCGCAAATCACGCTCGGCATGGCCGTTCTCATTCCTGAGGATTACGTCTCCGATCTTTCGGTGCGGCTGTCGCTGTACCGGCGGCTGGCCGATCTCGACACCGACGAAGAAATCGATGCCTTCGCGGCCGAGATGCGCGACCGCTTCGGCCCGCTGCCGGACGAGGTGCGCCACCTGTTCAAGGTGGCCGCGATCAAGGCCTATTGCCGCCGCGCCAATGTCGAGAAGGTCGATGCCGGCCCCAAGGGCGCGGTCATCTCGTTCCGCGACAATTCCTTTGCATATCCGGACCGGCTGGTGCTGTTCATCCGCCGGCATGGCGAGGCGGCAAAAGTGCGGCCGGACATGAAGGTTGTGTTCTTCCAGACCTGGAAAACACCGGAGGAGCGCGTGTCCGGCACGACGGAGATCCTACGCCAGCTCGCGGAGCTGGCAGAAGATCGCAAGGCGGCGTAAGCCAAAGAGGCCGCGCCGGCTTCAGCGGCGCTGCAGTCGTTCGAGCAATCCCTGCACGGTGTCGCCCGGCTGGCGCGATGCGATGGCGATGCGCACCTCGAGCGGCTCGTCGTGATGGGAGCTGTGCACGCTGTATTTGAGCACGGCCGCCAGCCGGCGCGCAATCTGCTGCGCGCTCGTTTCGGTGGCGCCCGTAAACACCATGACGATCGAACCGTCCTCGAACAGCGACGCAAAATCGGTGCGGCGCATCAGGCGGCTGATGATCCGGGCTGCGTCATGCTGTTCGCGCGGATCGGTGGCCGAAAAAGTAAAGCGCACGGCGGACAAGGCCGATTCGGGAGCGGCGCTGTCGCCGATGGCGACCGCGAGGTCGTTCGCGAACGCCTCGTTGGTGAGGAGGCCGCTGCGCGGATCAATCAGACCACGCGCCTCGATGGCCTTCGACAGACGGATCATTCGCGCTTCGAAAGCGTGAAGCCGCACCAGCGGCATGGCGTGCTCCGCCATGTCTTCCGGACTGCCGGCCGCGAACTCCAAAAACGGGAGCGCGGGCGGGCGGGCCGATGCTTCGATAGCGTCGGGTGCGAGAATGACGGGAAGATTGCGAAAGCGGACGTCCTGAGCGAGGCTGTCGAGAAACTCTTTCACCGCCTGTCGCGCAAAGCCGTCGCCGATGACGATGCCGTCGAATTCGCGAGCGTCGAGATGCTTTACCGCCGGCTCGACGCCGAGCGCGCCGACCACGCCGACCCGCGTTCCGAGCGCGACGGACAGCGCCGGATAATTGTCACCGCGTCCCATCAGCAGCACGGTCGCGTCCGACAGCGGATCGGTCGCGGCGATTGCCATCATTGGCGCGGCTGCAATCCGCCGCAGCACCGTGGCGTGAAGGCTGCGCACGCGCAATGCGGCGCGCAGCCTCGCATCCAGCCGTTCGTCGTCCATGTCCCGCATCGTGAAGGGGATGGCGCTTTCAGGCAGCGGCGGTTGGGCACCCATCGCTATCAAGGGCACATAGGGCTCGAACTGCGCAACTGCGTTGGCCAGGCGTCGCAGCGTGTCCCCGTATTCGGGCGTTATGGCCGCTAGAACGGCCGCGGGCCGTATGCGCTCGATGGCGGCATCGACGTCGGCCCACGAAACGGAGCTGAACTCGATCGAAGCGAGTGCGGAAACACCGAGCGGCGCGGTCTGGTCGCCGACAACGATGACTGGACCCTGGGCGGGCATGGAGCACGGTCTCGACTGGTCGGAGGGCGGTCGGCCCGGAATAGGTGAATAGACTTAGCCTCGCGGGCTTAATCCACCGTCAACGCAATCTCAAGTTGTCCGGGCGGAACTTTCGCGAAAAGCCTCCGCGAGCAGCGGATTGAGGCCGAGTTCGAGCAGGGCTTCGCGGGTGCGGGCGCAATCGTTAGCCTGTCCCGCCAGCCGGTGGCCGAGCAACTGGTCGGGCAGCGGCGCCAGCGTCGTTCCCGCCGGCAGACGCGCGGCCCAATTTTGCAGGGTGCCGGCGGCAAAGCGATAGCCGCCGACACCGATGATTCCCGTCGGCGGGGCGGTGATGCAGATACCATCGGGATTCGATGCGCGGCGTGCGGCATAGCCGGTATCGACATAGTCGTCGGCATGATCCGGCGTCGCATCGGCCGTCACGGACGTCCGGAAGGCGGAGCGCGGCACCATCGTTCCGCGCAGCGCAACCGTACCGTGCGTGGTCAGGGTCGCATCGTCGGTCAGGTCGGGGCCGCCATTTCCATCCGACGCATGCGGCAGGAACGGCTGCGGCGCACCATCCCTGCTGCGCCGGCTCGCGAGCAGGCCGACCTCGCCGAGCAGCGCCACATCGGTCAGACTGGCCGACGGTTCGCGCCATTGCGCGCTTGCCGCGATCTGCTCCGGCGTCCGCCAGAGCCCGATGACATGGTGCAGGCCGGGCGCTCGATCGAATGCGCCGCCGGCGGCGAGATGCAACGCGAGCGGCGCGGGGGCGATCAGGGTGTCGCAGTGAAGATCGGCGATCTGCCGCGTCAGGACGTCGGGCTCGAACGGATGATGCAAGGCCAGCGCGCCGCCGCTCAGGAGCCACATCACCAGCGATGCGGCAAGCGTGCCGAACGAGGATGGCGTCAGCGCGGCCAGGATGGTGGCGTCCTGCGGCAGCCGGCTTTCCAGAAAGACGACGAGCCCGCCTGCGATGGCGTTGAGATGGGTGCGCGGCACCGCGCGCAGCCCCTCGGGCGTCACGTCGAAGGAAATGATCGCGGCGCTGTGGGCATTACGGCCCGTCTCCACCCGCGAGCCGGGCACGAGCGCAAGCATCTCGTCGAGCGCCACCATCCCGTCGGGCAGATTGCTGCCGAAGCCGCAGACATGACGGATGGAGAAAGTTTCAACGGCCGCGTTCATCGCCAGCTCGGCGTGATTGACGCCGTCGATCTCGCCGAACGTCACGATTGCGCGGGCGCTGATCTGATTGAGCGCTGCGACAAGGTCGGCCTGCCGCCAAAGCTGTGGGATCAGCGCCGCCACCAGACCCGCGCGCGAGGCGGCGAGGATGGTGAGCATGAACTCGACCGTATTGGGCAACTGGACCGCAATTACGGAGCCCGGCGGCAGCCGCGCCTCGGTGAAATGCGCGGCCAGCGCGTCGATCATCCGGTCGGCTTCGGCATAGCTCAGGCGCAGCGGCGCAGTCCCGGTGATCTGGGCCTTGTTGGGCGGATCGATCAGCGCCAGCGCGGCCGGGCGTAGCGCCAGCGTCCGCCGGAACAGGCCGTCGAGCGTCGGGATCGCAGGAGGTTGCGTCATGGCCGAAAACCAAACTCCCTCATTGCCGGCTGCTGCGGCTCGGCGCCGGATCACGCCACCACGTCTCCGGCAGCGCCCCCGTCAGCGCGGTTGCCGCCGGCCGTTCTATCCGATTCCAGCGTGCGATCCATTGTTCCCGCACGTTGAAGAGCGGAACGACATAGGAGCCCGACATTAGCACGCGGTCGAGCGCGCGCACCGCGGCGACGAAATCAGCACGGTCGCGAGCGTCGAGCAGCGCGGCGATCATGGCGTCGATCGCCGGGTCCTTCGCCCCCATATAGTTGCGGGTGCCGGGAGTGTCCGCCGCTGCGCTGCCCCAGTAGAAGGATTGCTCGTTGCCCGGCGATAGCGACTGGTCCCAGCGGTTCTGGATCATGTCGAAGTCGTAGGCGAGGCGACGCTGGTCGAACTGCACGGCATCGACCGCGCGGACATTCGCCGCGATGCCTGCGCGCTTGACGTCGCGGGAAAAGGCGAGCGCGATCCGCTCCTGATCGCGCGTCGTGACAAGAATTTCGAAGGTCAGCGGGGCGCCGCCGGCCTTGTGCCGCATGACGCCGCCGTCGAGCGCATAACCGGCCTGGTCCAGCAGCGCGAGCGCCGCACGCAAATGGGTACGGTCGCGGCCCGAACCGTCGCTGACCGGAAGGCGATAGCTGCCGTCGAGCATGCCGGCGTCGATACTGGCGGAGAACGGCGCAAGCAAATCGCGCTCGCGCGCGCTTGCCGGGCGCGCATAGGCCGACAAATCCGATCCCGCGAAGAAGCCGCCGACGCGCGAATAGAGGCCGAAAAAGTAGTTCTGGTTGATCCATTCGAAATCGAACAGCAGCGCCAGCGCCTGCCTGATGCGAATGTCGGCGAAGACAGGACGGCGCGTGTTGAACACCAGATATTCGGACGGGTTCGGTGTTTGCGGCCGGATCACGTCGCGCTTCACCTCGCCGCGACGCACCGCCGCGAAGTCGTAGCCCTCGTGCCAGCGCAGCGGCTCGGTCTCGATGCGGACATCGTAGAGGCCGCGCTTGAACGCTTCGAACAGCCCGTTGGCCTCGCGATAATAGTCGAGCCGGATCTGATCGAAGTTCCACAGGCCGCGATTGACCGGCAGGTCGCGGCCCCAATAGTTCGGGTCGCGGGTCAGCGTGACGCTCGCCCCCGGCTTGACGTCGCTGACACGATAAGGGCCGGAGCCGACCGGCGCGGCGAGGGAGGTCTCCTCGAAGGTTTCGGGATCGATGGCGTGGCGTGGCAGCACCGGCATCAGCCCGAGGATCAGCGGCAGTTCGCGATCGCCGGTGTCGGCGAAATCGAACCGGACGGTGCGGGCATCGGGCGCCGAGGCGCGCGACACCTTGGCATAGTAGAGACGGTGATTGGGCCGCCCCCGGTCGCGCAGCAGTTTCCACGAGAACAGGACGTCGTCGGCCTCGACCGGCCGGCCGTCGGAGAATCGTGCCCGCGGATCGAGGTGGAAGACGACATAGCGGCGGGCGGCGTCGGTCTCCACCCGTGATGCAAGCAGCCCGTACAGCGTGAAGGGTTCGTCCTGGCCGCGCGTCATCAGGCTTTCGACCACATAGCCGCGGATCTGCTGCACCGCGAGCCCCCTGACGATATACGGGTTGAGGCTGTCGAAGGTGCCGAGCAAACCCTGAACCAGCCGTCCGCCCTTCGGCGCATCGGGATTGGCGTAGGGGAAGTGGGTGAAATCGGCCGGCAGCGCCGGCTCCCCATGCATCGCGATGCCGTGGCGTGCGTTGTCCGCCTTCATCGAAGATGTGCCGCATGCCAACAGCATCGCGACAACAGCCAGCGCCGCGGCTACGATGCGGACGATAAGTCCGGTGCCGGCCGGCCAGGGAACCGAGGCGGGGCCAATCGCTTGGCCGGCGTCTGATTCGGTGCAGATCACGGCTTAAGGTAGCACGCATGACGGGGACGCCAAACGCGGGACCCGGCAGGGGGAACGCAGGCCGGTCCTGACGGATTGCGAAACTATGCCTTTGCGGCCATGAAGTTGCTCGTTGATCTTTTCGCCTGCCGTTGTATTGAAGGCGGCATTGGATGATCTGGCGCGCAGAGGTGTCACGCTGCCGCCGCATTTGGTAACGAGACAGCCGCCGGACCGGTTTTCGCGTAGATGCGCGGTCCCAGCCTGCTCCCGGTTCAGGTTCAGAAAGAGGGTTTCTGCAATGAATTTCCGTTTCTTGGCCGCGCAGGCCGCGTGGCGTGGACGGCTTGCAGCCATGGTGGCCGCCGCGACGCTGGCCGCTTCCGGCAACGCCGCTTTCGCACAGGCGCAGCAGCCCGCACCCAAGGCCAAGGCTCCCGCGAAGGCCGCCCAGCCCCAGACCCAGACCCCGCCTGCGGCCCAGGGCCAGCCGCCGCAGCAGCAGGGCGCTGACCAGCAGGTGCAGCTCATCTATGCGCCCTGGACCAAGTTCTGCCTCAAGGGGCAGGATGCCAACGCCAAGCAGGTCTGCTTCACGGGCAAGGACGGCCGCATCGAGTCCGGCCAGCCGGTGATCGCCGCCGTCATCATCGAGCCGGAAGGCGAGCCGAAGAAGATCCTGCGCGTCACCCTGCCGCTCGGCATGCAGCTCGTCCACGGCACCCGCGTCATCGTCGACAACAATGCGCCGCAGCAGAGCCCCTATGTGATCTGCTTCGCCAATGGCTGCATGTCCGACTATGAGGCGACGCCGGAAATGATCGCTAGCATGAAGAAGGGCCAGAACCTCATCGTGCAGGCGATCAATTCCAACGGCGCGCCGCTGACGCTGCCGCTGCCGCTGGCTGAATTCGCGAAGGCCTATGACGGTCCGCCGACCGATCCGAAGGTGTTCGAGGAGACCCAGAAGAAGTTGCAGGAAGAGCTTCAGAAGCGCGCCGCCGAGGCCCGCGCCAAGCTTGAGGCGCAGCAGCCGAATAACGCGACGCCGCCGGCCAATCCGGCGCAAAAGTGATCCGGCCCTGCAGGGCAAACAAAAGGCGCGCCGATGGCGCGCCTTTTTCTTTTCCGCATGACCGGGACCCGAATTTCAAATGCCGGGCGGGAGCGCTCAGTGCAAAGAGGGATTGCGCGGGCGATAGCCGCCGGACTTGTCTTTGATGAAAATCTCGGACACCTGCGAATGCCGGACCGGCTCGCCGGAATCGTCGGCCATCAGGTTCTGCTCCGAGACATAGGCGACGTACTCGGAATCGGAGTTCTCGGCGAGCAGATGGTAGAAGGGCTGGTCCTTGTGGGGGCGCATGTCCTCCGGGATCGACAGCCACCATTCCTCGGTGTTGGCGAATTCCGGATCGATATCGAACACGACGCCGCGGAATGAAAACAGCCGATGGCGAACGATCTGCCCAATCTGAAACTTGGCGGTACGCGCTTTAATCATGGCCCGTCGATAGACCAGGATTGTGGCCGATGCTAGAGGCAATTGGTGCGAGCCGGGCCGCAGACAGCGGGCTTCCCAGCGCTCCGCGACGTGGCATCCGCGCCCGGCGAGACGTTCGATGATCGATATCCTTAATTTGGCTCTTCCTTATTTCGGCTTGATTTTCATAGGCTTCGCCTGTGGTAAGTATAAGTATCTGCCGGAGTCCGGGCTCGCCTGGATGAACTTCTATGTGCTGTATGTCTCGCTGCCGGCGCTGTTTTTCCGGATACTTTCCAAAACGCCGTTCGAGGAACTGAACAATCTGCCTTTCGTGGTGGCGACCACGCTCGGCACCGCATCGGCCTATTTTCTGGCGCTGGCATGGGTTCGCTTCGTCCATGGACTGCCGCTGCGCCAGGCGGCGATGGCGGGGCTTTCCGGCGGCTACGGCAATATCGGCTATATGGGGCCGGGCCTGGCGCTTGCAGTGTTCGGAACCAAGGCCGCCGCGCCGACGGCGCTGGTGTTCTGCTTCGACACGATTTTCCTGTTTTCCGTCATTCCGGTGATGATGGCCCTGACGGACGGCACCAAGCGGCCGCTGTGGCCGACGATCGGTCGGGTGATCCGCGAAGTCGTGTTTCACCCGCTGATCGTTTCGACCTATCTCGGCGTCGGCGCCGCGGCGCTGCACTTCCAGCCGCCGGTCGCCATCGACGGCATGCTGCGGTTTCTGGAAAGTTCGGCCGCGCCGGTTGCGCTGTTCGTGCTCGGCGTGACGGTGGCGCTGCGACCGTTCAAGGGCGTTCCGTGGGAGCTGCCGGCGACCATCACCATCAAGCTGGTGCTGCATCCGCTGATCCTGTTCGGCCTGCTGCTGGCGTTCGGGCCGTTCACGCCGGAATGGGCGGCCACGGCGCTGCTGCTGGCGTCGCTGCCGCCGGCGCTCAACGTGTTCGTGATCGCGCAGCAATACGATACGTGGGTGGAGCCCGCATCGGCGGCCGTGATGGTCGGCACCTTCGTCTCGGTGGTGACGCTGACCACGGTGATGTGGTTATTGAAGAGCGGTGCGATCGCGTTCTGAACTGCGTTTGGTAAGCCTATCGCCGGGCGCCGCCGCGCCAGGACGGCTGCAATCCCTCGCGCATCGCTATGCGGCGGAGCGGGCCGACATGGGCGAGCAGGTGCATGCCGAGCGCGCGCACCATCTGCACCGGCAGGAAGTCGCCGAGCAGCGTGCGGTTGGCGAGATCCACCATCCATGTCCGCGAGGCGATGTCAGCGCGGCGGGCGGCCTCGAAGCGTGACAGCGCGGCGGGACTGCCGGGATCGCCGCCCTGCGCCAACGCATCGCCGACGATGGCGGCGAGATCGGCTGCGTCGCGCAGGCCGAGATTAAGCCCTTGCGCGCCGATCGGCGGAATGACATGGGCGGCTTCGCCGACCAGGGCGATGCGCTGCGCGGCAAAGCGCTCGGGCCGCTCGATCGCCAGCGGAAAGCGGTGGCGGCCCGGCTCCACGGTCACGCGGCCGAGCAGCGAGTGGGCCTGACGTTCGGTGGCCCGCGCCAGCTCCTCATCGCTCATGTCGATGAGCCGCGCGGCGCGGTCGGCCGTGCTGACCCAGACGATGCTGGAGCGCTGACCGGGCAGGGGGACGAAGACACAAGGCCCATAGGCCGTGTGGAATTCAGTCGAAATATTGCGGTGAGGGCGTGAATGCGTGATGTTGAACGTCACCGCAGCCTGACCCAACGGCCGCTGCGCCACGCGGATGCCGGCTGCGTCGCGGCACAGCGAGCGGCGGCCATCGGCGCCGACCGCGAGCGGCGCAGCAAGGGTCGCGCCACTGGCCGTTTTTATCTCGACCGTATCGGGGCCGGGCGAGACCGCCTCGGCTTCGTCGTCGAACCGCGCGATCCCGGTCATTTCGGCGCTGCGCGTTTCGAGCGCCGCGACCAGATTGCGGTTCTCGATATTGTAGCCGAACGCGTCGAGACCGATCTCCTCGCAGGTGAATGTGACCTCGGGTGCGCGGATCAGGCGTCCGGTGTCGTCCACCAGTCGCATCGTGCGCAATGCGGCAGCCTGCTCCGCACAGTGCGGCCAGACCTTCAGCCGCTCCAGCAGGTCGAGCGAACCGCCGAGCAGGGCCGTGGTGCGATTGTCGCCATAGGGCATCCGCCGGGCCACCAGCGCGACGGAGGCTCCAGCCTCGGCAAGCGCAATCGCCGCGGTCAGCCCCGCAGGACCGCCGCCGACCACGATACAATCAAAGTTCTGTTGTAAGACCACGTCCGCACTCATTGCGCTTCGTCATTGTTTCCAACAATATACTCCCTGCCGCGAGCACTTGCCATTGCACCCATGACTGATCGTTTTCCATGCGCCCAAGTCCGTTGACTCAATTGCCATGCCGGCCGTCCGATGCCGTGGATATTTTCGTGGACTACGGCGTTGTCCGTAGACCCGCGGAATCCCCACCAGCCGGATTTGATGCATGATCGATCTTCTGACCAGCCCCGAGGCGTGGGCCGCGCTGCTAACGCTGACCGCGCTCGAAATCGTGCTCGGCATCGACAACGTCATCTTCCTGTCGATCCTGGTATCGCGCATCCCGGAGCCGCGGGCGACGCGGGCGCGGCAGATCGGGCTGTTGCTGGCGCTGGTGTTTCGGATCGCGCTGCTGAGCGTTCTGGTCTGGCTGATCGGGCTGACCACGCCCATACTGACCGTATCCGATTTCGAATTTTCCTGGCGCGACATCATTCTGATCGGTGGCGGCGCGTTTCTGATCGCCAAGGCCACGCACGAGATTCATGGCGAGGTCGAAGGCGGGCATGACGCGGACGATTCCAGCAAGGCCGCGAGCGCTTCGTTCTTCTGGATCATCCTGCAGATCATCATCATCGATCTCGTCTTCTCGCTCGACTCGATCATCACCGCGATCGGAATGGCGAAAGACATCGAGATCATGGTCGCCGCCGTCGTCATTGCCTGCGTCGTGATGTATGTCTCGTCCGGCCCGGTCGCGCGCTTCGTCGCCGCGCATCCGACCACCAAGATGCTGGCGCTGGCGTTTCTTGTATTGATCGGCGTTGCGCTGGTGGCGGACGGATTCCACTTCCATATTCCGCGCGGCTACATCTACTCGGCGATTGTATTTTCCGTGGCGGTCGAGTTCTTCAACATTCTGGCCCGTCGCAAACGTCGCAGGGTCTGAGCCGCCATACGCCGCAGCGATATTGACAATGCCGCGGCAATGCCTTTCGCTCCGCGGATCGTGCGTCAGGAGGGAGGCATCGACATGACGAAGGCTGTTCGCGTCCATAAGGTCGGCGGCCCGGAAGCTCTGATCTACGAAGATGTCGAAGTGCCCGAACCCGGTCCCGGCGAGGTGCGTTTGCGCCAGACGGTGATCGGCCTCAACTTCATCGACGTCTATTTCCGCACCGGCCTGTACAAGGCGCCCGGCCTTCCCTTCATCGTCGGCAACGAGGCGGCCGGCGAGGTCCTGGCTGTCGGGCCGGACGTCACCGATTTCCACCCCGGGGATCGTGTCGCGTACTATCACAATCTCGGCGCCTATGCGGCCGAGCGGATCATTCCCGCCGGGAAGCTGGTCAAGCTGCCCGACCAGATCAGCGACGAGCAGGCGGCGGTGCTGATGCTCAAGGGCATGACCGTCTACTATCTGCTGCACAAGACCTTCAAGGTCGAGCCGGGACACCGCGTGCTCATCCATGCCGCCGCCGGCGGTGTCGGGCTCTTGGCCAGCCAGTGGGCCAAGGCGCTCGGAGCGACGGTCATCGGCACGGTCGGATCGAAGCAGAAGGCGGAGCTGGCGCTGGCCAACGGCTGCGACCACGTCATCCTTTATCGCGATGAGGATTTCGTCGCGCGGGTGAAGCAGATCACCGGCGGCGCGCTGTGCGATGTCGTTTACGACAGCGTCGGCAAGTCGACATTTCCGGGCTCGCTGTCGTGCCTGCGCCGGCGCGGTCTGTTTGTATCCTTTGGCAACGCCTCGGGGCCGGTGCCGCCGTTCGCGCTGTCCGAGCTCAACAACCACGGCTCGCTGTTCGCGACGCGCCCGAAGCTCAACGACTATGTATCGACGCGCGAGGAACTGATCGAAGCCGCCGACACGCTGTTTTCGGCAGTGCTCAGCGGCAAGCTCAAGGTGCCGATCCATCACGCCTACGCGCTGAAGGACGCGGCGAAAGCGCATACCGACCTTGAGAGCCGGGCGACGACAGGAGCATCGATTCTGCGGCCTTGAGCGGCTGCGGGAAGTCTCCCTCCGGCTTTAAATTGTTCTTTCGATCCGGAAGGCCACGGATGTCTTTACGTGGTATCCGGTCGCGTCGCGAAAGGCGCGACGGCGATGCCGCTCGCCTCCAGCGCGTTGCGCACCGCGCGTCCGATGGCGACCGCTCCCGCCGTGTCGCCATGAATGCAGATGGTGTCGATCGGCACTTTGATCGACTTGCCTGTCACTGACGTCACCGCGCCGTCCTGCACCATGCGCACGACGCGCACGGCGATTTCGGCGGCGTCATGAAGCACGGCATTCGGCTTCCCGCGCGAGACGAGCGAGGCGTCGTCTTCATAGGCGCGATCGGCGAAGACTTCATGCACAAGCCTCAAGCCGGCGGCTTCGCCCGCTTTGACGAGAGCGCTGTTCGGCAGCACCACGAACGTCAGATTGCGATCGACCGCCCTGATCGCAGATGCAATCGCGCGCGCCGTCGTGTCGTCGCCGCAGGCGACATTGGACAGCGCGCCGTGCGCCTTCACATGCGTGACGCGATGGCCGGCGAGGGCGGCCACTGCCTGCAGCGCGCCGATCTGATAGGCGACCATGGTTTCGATCTCCGAAGCCGTCAGTCCGGGCACGGGACGGCGGCCGAAACCGTGCAGATCGCGATAGCCCGGATGCGCGCCGATGGCGACGTTCCGCGCTTTGGCCCGCTGCGCCGTCTTCAGCATGATGTCGGAATCGCCGGCATGGAAGCCGCAGGCGATGTTGACGCTGGTGGCGATGCCGATCATCGCCTCGTCGTCGCCCATTGCCCATGGACCGAAACCTTCGCCAAGGTCGCAGTTGAGATCGACGCTGCTCATGGAGCCTCCTTGTCGGAAACCGCCGCTGGCGCCTGCCATGCGGCGGTGTCGAGCGCGCTCACCGCATCGCCTGCGATATTGACCTCCTGAAGAGCGGCGAGGTCGAGTTGCGCTGCGCCGGCATCACGCACGCGCTCCGGCAGCTCCGCAATCCGCATGGCGGCGCGGCGCGCCTCGGTCTGCGCCTCCTCCATGCTAACGGCGCGGAAGCGGAACGCGCGGCCGGGCTGCATCTGCGCGAGGCGCCCAAGGTCTGCGCCGATCACGGTCGCGATTTTCGGATAGCCGCCGGTCGTGCCGCGATCGGGCATCAGCACGATCGGCTGGCCGTTGCCGGGCACCTGAATGCTGCCGGTCACGGTGCCGTCGGAGACGATGTTGTGGCCGTGCCTGTGTTGGATGGTCGGGCCGTCGAGGCGGTATCCCATGCGGTCGCTGACAAGGGACACCCGCCATTCGGGAGCGCAAAGCGCATCTTCGGCGTTGTCGAACTCGTCGTCCTGCGGCCCCATCACGACGCGAATGGTCTCGTCCCGTGGCGGGGCCGGAAGGTGCAGCAATCGCTCGTTTGGCCATGGCGCGGCGTCCATCACATCGATGACGTCGCCGGGCTGAAGCGGACGAGGGTAGGGACTGCCGAGGCCCGCGCG
>JBEBWH010000035.1:0-14605 GCA_040392305.1 Bradyrhizobium sp.
ACGATGAACGCACCGACGACCGGCCCGAAGAAGGTGCCAAGCCCGCCGACCAGCGTCATCAGGACCACCTCGCCCGACATCGACCAGTGCACGTCGGTCAGCGAGGCGTTCTGAGCGACGAACACCTTCGTTGCGCCAGCCAGTCCCGCCAGCGTGCCGGACAGGATGTAGGCCATCAGCTTGTACTGATCAGCCTTGTAACCGAGTGAGATGGCGCGGGGCTCGTTCTCGCGGATCGACTTCAACACCTCGCCGAACGGCGAGTTGACCGCGCGATAGACTATGAGGAAACCGATCAGGAAGATCGCGAGCACCACATAGTAGAGCACCGTGGGGTTGGACAAATCCAGAACCCCGAACATGCGGCCTTGCGGCACGCCCTGAATGCCATCCTCGCCATGCGTGAACGGCACCTGCAGATAGATGAAGTACATCAGCTGCGACAGCGCCAGCGTGATCATGGCGAAATAGATGCCAAGCCGGCGGATCGCGACGAAGCCAGTGATAATGGCAAGTCCGAAAGAGGCCGCCGCCCCGACGAGGATGCCCAACTCGGGCGGGAAACCCCACTCCTTGACCGCGTGGGCGGTGACATAGCCGGCGGTGCCGAGAAACATCGCGTGGCCGAAGGACAGCAACCCGCCGAACCCGATGAGCAGGTTGAAGGCGCATGCGAACAGCGCGAAACATAGCGCCTGCATGACGAAGAACGGATAGATGCCGCTGAATGGCACAGCGAGCAACAGCACCGTCATAACGACGAAGGCAACAGCTTCGTCACGCGCAGCACTGATTGCAGCGGGCGTCCGAGGATCAATCTTTGAAGTCATCTTAAGCCGCCCGTCCAGACAAACCTGCCGGCTTCAACAGCAGAACCAGCACCATGAACACAAATACCACCGTATTCGAGGCCTCAGGATAGAAATACTTGGTCAGTCCCTCGATAACCCCAAGCGAAAAGCCAGTCACGATCGATCCCATGATCGATCCCATGCCGCCGATCACCACGACGGCGAACACCACGATGATGAGGTCGGCCCCCATCAGCGGGCGGACCTGATTGATCGGCGCCGACAATACGCCGGCAAGCGCGGCGAGGCCGACGCCGACACCGAAGGTCAGCGTGATCATGCGCGGCACGTTGATGCCGAACGCACGCACCAGCGTCGGGTTTTCGGTTGCGGCACGCAGATAGGAACCAAGCTGCGTGCGCTCGATCAGGAACCAGGTGATGAGACAGACGACGAGCGAGAAAATCACGACCCAGCCGCGATAGATCGGCAGGAACATGAAGCCCAGATTGACGCCGCCCTGCAGCTCCGGCGGAATGGCGTAGGGCAACCCCGATGAGCCGAAGTAATTCTGGAACACGCCCTGAATGATCAGCGCGAGACCGAAGGTCAACAACAGGCCGTAGAGATGGTCGAGCCCGGCCAGCCATTGCAGCAGCGAACGCTCCAGCAGAATGCCGAACAGGCCAACCATGAGGGGCGCCAGGATCAGCGCAGGCCAATATCCGATGCCGAAAACATTGAGCAGAAAATAGGCGCAGAATGCACCCATCATATACAGCGCACCATGCGCGAAGTTGATCATGTTCAGCATGCCGAAAATCACGGCGAGGCCCAGACTGAGCAGCGCATAGAACGAGCCGTTGATCAGTCCGACCAGAAGCTGCGCGGATAAAGCCTGCAAATTGATCGACATCGTGGTTCCAACTTCACTTCGTACGCAATCGCCGCCCGGCGTCAGACCATCGCCGGGCGGCGAATGTCGTCACTTCTTCAAAAGCGGACAGGCGCTCTTATCGAGCGGGGTGAATGCCTCGTTCGGCGCAATGGTCGCGACCAGCTTGTAGTAGTCCCATGGTCCCTTGGACTCTTCTGGCTTCTTGACCTCGAACAGATAGGCCGGATGCAGCTTCCGGCCATTCGGCTGGATGGAGCCCTTGCCGAACAGGATATCGTCCGTCGGCATCGACTTCATCTTCTCGGCCACCTTGACGCCGTCGTGCGGATTACCGCCGAGGGCCTCAAGCGCCTTGAAATAATGCAGCAGCGAAGAATAGACACCGGCATGCACCATCGTCGGCATGCTCTTGTTCTTCATGCGCTCCTGAAACTTTTTCGAAAACGCGCGGGTGTTGTCGTTCAGATCCCAGTAGAAGGTCTCGGTCATGTTGAGGCCGTTGGCGACCTTCAACCCGAGCGCGTGGACGTCGGTGATGAACATCAACAATCCGGCCAGCTTCTGCCCCCCGGTTACGATGCCGAATTCCGAAGCCTGCTTGATGGCATTGATGGTGTCGCCGCCGGCGTTGGCGAGACCGATGACCTTGGCCTTCGATGCCTGGGCCTGCAGCAGGAATGACGAGAAATCCGCCGTATTGAGCGGGTGCTTCACACCACCTACGACCTTCCCGTTCAGCGCCTTCACCGCATCCGTGGTGTCGCGCTCCAGCGCCGCACCGAAAGCGTAGTCGGCAGTCAGGAAGAACCAGGTATCGCCTCCGCTCTTGGTCAGCGCCGATCCGGTGCCATGCGCGAGCATGAAGGTGTCATAGGTCCAGTGGATGGTGTTGGGCGAGCACGCCTTGTTGGAGAGATCGGAAGTGCCCGCGCCTGAATTGAGGAACAGCGCGTTCTTCTCTTTGATGACGTTGTTCACCGCGAGCGCGACGGACGAGGTCGGCACGTCGGAAATGACATCGACTTTATCTACGTCGATCCACTGCCGCACGATATTGACGCCGACATCCGGCTTGTTCTGATGATCGCCCACCAGCACGTCGATCTTCCAGCCTTTTGCCGTCAGACCGGAATCCTCGACCGCCATCTGCGCTGCAAGCGTCGAGCCGGGGCCGGTCACGTCGGCGTAAAGGCTCGACTGATCGTTGAGCACGCCGATCTTGACGACCTTGTCTGCCGCCAACGCGCCGCCGCTGGCGGCGAACGCCAGGGCTGTGCCCAATAACAGGGCAGATATCCTGCTCTTCATGATGTCTCCTCCTATGATCGCCCCACCATTTTTTATACGCCAAGATAGGTGTGGAGCTTATCCATATTGGCTTGAAGGTCCGCGTTGGCGAACCCGTCAATGATTTTTCCGTGCTCGACAATGTAGAAACGATCAGCAACGGTCGAGGCAAAGCGGAAGTTCTGCTCGACCAGAAGAATGGTGAATCCCTCCGACTTGAGCCGCGCGATGGTGCGGCCGATCTGCTGGATGATGACCGGCGCCAGACCCTCGGTCGGCTCGTCCAGCATCAGGAAGCGGGCGCCGGTGCGCAGGATGCGCGCGATCGCCAGCATTTGCTGCTCGCCGCCGGACAGCTTGGTGCCCTGGCTCGACGACAGCCGCTCCTTGAGGTTCGGAAAAAGCTCGAAAATCTGATCGAGCGACAGCCCGCCCTTGCGGACTTCGGGCGGCAGCATCAGGTTTTCGCGCACGTCGAGGCTGGCGAAAATCCCACGCTCTTCCGGGCAGAACGCAATGCCGAGGCGTGCAATCTTGTCCGAGGTCGAGCGGATGGTTTCGTCGCCGTGGAAAGTGATAGACCCTTTCCGCTTGCCGATGATGCCCATGATCGATTTCAGCGTGGTCGACTTGCCTGCGCCATTTCGGCCGAGCAGCGTGACAACCTCACCTTCGCGTACGTTGAAATCGATGCCGTGAAGAATGTGTGACTCGCCGTACCACGCCTCAAGATTCTCGACAGTCAGAATCGGCGCCTTGGTTGCGGCTGTACCCTGAACAGAATCAGCCATGACCGGCCCCCAAATAAGCTTCCTTGACGCGCTCGTCCTTAGTGAGCTCTTCGTAACTTCCCTCGGCCAGCACGCGGCCGCGCGTCAGAACGGTGATGATGTCGGACAGGTCGGCAACCACGTTGAGGTTATGCTCGACCATCAGGATCGTGTACTTCTCGGAGATACGCTTGATCAATGCAGCGATCTTGCCGATGTCCTCATGACCCATGCCGGCCATCGGCTCGTCGAGCAGCATCATCTCCGGATCGAGCGCCAGCGTCGTTGCGATCTCCAGCGCGCGCTTGCGGCCGTAAGGCATCTCCACTGCCTTGGTGCCCGCGAACTCGCTGAGACCGACATCGTCAAGCAGCTCGCGCGCCCGCTCGTTGAACCGGTACAGCACCGACTTCGAACGCCAGAAGTCGAAGCAATCGCCATGCTGGCGCTGCAGCGCGACGCGGACATTTTCGAGGGCCGTCAAATTCGGGAACACCGCGGAAATCTGGAACGAGCGCACCAGCCCGAGCCGAGCCACGTCGGCCGGCGCCAGCTCCGTGATGTCCTGACCGTTGTAGACGATCTTGCCCTTGGTGGGCTGCAGGAACTTTGTGAGCAGGTTGAAGCAGGTCGTCTTGCCGGCGCCGTTCGGGCCGATCAACGCATGAATGGTGCCACGCCGAACCTTCAGGCTCACGTCGCTCACAGCCACGAAACCCGCGAATTCTTTTGTCAATCCGTGGGTCTCAAGAATGATATCGCTAGACAAGCACGTCCCCCCAACAGCCACGTCGGATCAACCCGCGTGGCCGAGTGTTCGCAATTGATAGCTCTGGACCAGGCCTTGGAACCTACCCCGAGCAACCGCCTCCGCCGGCAATATGCAATCAACATCGCCGCCGATGCAACAGCAAACCGTGACGAAGCGAGATCAAATCGGGAGACAGAAGCCCTTAGCCATAAGTCGAATTACGCCTAGCCTGACGACGCTCAAAAGGTCAACTGGGCGGCAAAATTTTTCATGCCTGTGTATTTCCGAGGAACGATCTTCTTACTTCGCAACACTCTTGATGGGGCGACGGCAAAACTAATCCAAAGAAAAACCTACGGTCGCATGGACAAGGCGACGCGTCCGGGCGTCCGGACCGGTTCGGCCAGCCGGGCAAATTCGCACAGCAATCCACGGGTTTTACGGGGATCGATAATCTCCTCCACCCAAAAGCGCTCAGCCGTCCGGAACGGCGAACGCAGCTTGTTGAGGCGCTCCTCGATCTCCAGCAGCTTGGCCTTCGGATCATCGGCCGCCTCGATCTCGGCGCGGTAGGCCGCCTCGATGCCGCCTTCCAGCGGCAAGGATCCCCAATAGGCAGAGGGCCAAGCGTAACGCAGCGAGAACCGCCCGGCCGGTTGATTGGCCGCACCGGCCACACCAAAGATATTGCGCACGATGATCGTGCACCATGGCACGGTGGTCTGATTCATCGCCGCCATCGCCCGCACGCCATGACGAATGGTCGCAGTGCGTTCGGCTTCCAGCCCGACCATGAAGCCCGGGCAATCGGCGAGATAGACTACGGGCAGATGAAACGTTTCGGCAAAATCAACATAGCGGACCACCTTCTGACAGGTGTCCGCCGTCCACGATCCCGCATAGTAGTAAGGATCGCTTGCAAGAATAAGAACCGCGCGGCCATCGAGACGCGCAAGGCCCGCAATGATGGACCGGCCGAAACTGGCACCCATCTCAAAAAACGATCCGCGGTCTACGACTGTTTCGATGATTGGCCGCATCTTATAGACCTGCCGCCGGTCCCGCGGCACGGCTCGCAACAGCCTTCCGTCGCTACGCTCGGGATTGTCATCGCAGGCCGTCGTTGGCGGCAGTTCGTAGACTGACGACGGCAGATAGGACAGGAAGCGCCGCGCGCAGGCGAAGGCCTCCTGTTCGGTCTCCACCGCATGATCGATCGCACCGCTGCGGGTCTGAATCTGCCAGCCGCCCAACTCCTGCTTGCCCAACTCCTGACCGAGCCGCGCCACGACGGGTGGCCCCGCCACGAACATCGCCGATGACTTCGTCATCACCGAGTAATGACTGGACGTCAGCCGCGCCGCACCGAGTCCGGCAACCGACCCGAGACCAAGTCCGACCACCGGCACCTGCGCCAGATTCGCCGTCATGTAGTAAAAGCCACGGGTGGTTCCGATGCCGCCGGGCAGATTTGCCGCCCCTGTCGTCTCGATAGTCTTGACCGAGCCGCCTCCTCCCGATCCCTCGATGATGCGAACGATCGGAAGCCGAAGATCACTGGCCATTTCTTCGGCCATCAGCGGCTTGTCGGGAATCGAGGCATCGGCCGAGCCGCCCCGCACCGTGAAGTCGTCACCAACGACAACGACAGTGCGACCGTCGATGCGCGCGCGCCCGAATACGCAGTTGGCAGGCGTCAGCGTTTTCAGATTGCCCTTGGCATCATACGCGGCACTGCCGGAGATCGCTCCCACCTCGTGGAAGCTTCCTGCATCGGCAAGAGCATGAATCCGCTCGCGGACAGTGAGGCGCCCCTGATCATGCTGGCGCCTGACCTTGTCGGCGCCGCCCATCTCGCGCGCCAAAGCTTCGCGGCGCGCGAGTTCTTCCAGCTCAGGCGTCCAGGCCATCCGCTATCCCGCGACGCCGCGCATTTGGCGCAGCCGCCTTGCCGGAACCATCTCGCCCTCCGCGCGCGTGAACAGATTGCCATCGACGCTTTCGAAGATGCGGCCGATGGCGTTGCGCAACGCGAGCAGTTCGGGCGCGATCTCGCTGCGCAGGCGCTGCTCGCAATACATCGTTGCCAGAAGGCCGATGGTGATGACGAGAAAGGTCTGGTATTTCGACGACCACAACGGCACGGCAATGCCGTGAATGTGAGGATTCCACAGCTTGCAGGTGATGACATAGCCGTCTTCGTGCAACGATCGACGATCATCCTCGACCGACGAGCGAAGGCACTTCGCTTCCTCCGGATGTTCGCGCTCCATCTCGGCAAGCAGTGCCGCCGTCGTGGCTGGCTCGAGCGCCGCGACATAAGCATGCCCTGCGGCGGTCCGCCCGATTGAAATCCGCGTGCCCGTCGACGAATTGAGACTGAGCGCGTTGTAAGCGCGCGCATATTCAAGATAGACCATATGGAAACGGTCCGGCACGACGAAGCCGATCGTTCCGGGAATGCGCTCGGCCACTTCCTCCAGCCGCAGACGGATCAGGCTGCGAAATTGCAGACCGCGCATCATCGACGTACTCATGGCAAGCGCGCTTGGCCCGAGCCGATATTTCTGATCGTGCGGCAAATAGACGAGCTGGCCCATCCGGGTCAGAGTGTGGGTCAGACGCGACACCGTGGAGCGCGGCAGACCGCAGCGGCTGTCGATATCGAGATTGCCGAGACGAACCTCGTGCCCTTCAAAGCACCGCAGGATATCGAATGATCGCGAAACGACCTGAATCACATCGCGTTCGCCGGTCGCCCCGGCTGACAGTTTCCCTTCCTGGCTCAATCGTTCGGAACGCCGCCCCATCGATCTGCACCTCTTTATTGTTTTCTGTTTTTATTTCGCTTAGCGGAATTGAATTCCGCACGGCATGACAACGCTAGCCCAGCGTAACGCGAACAGCAACCTTCCCGTGCAAACGACCTGCCGAGCCCTGCTTTTGAGCGAATCCGGCTCAATTCCATGTCCCGCTCGAATCAAGGACCAAGCCAGGCTACAGTTTAATTTATGATTGATCTGATCCGCTGATATTGATCGGGATCATGAGCGGACATGAGTGATCATGAACTGAACATGCCGCATGTCTCCGACTGCCGTCAGTCACAGGCATGAGTCACAGGCATGCTGGCGATCCCATCGCCTCGCCGCGGGAGAGAGAGGTTAGCTCCATAAAGGAAGCTGACATCCGCCGCCACGCCGCAACGGCTGGACCATGGGTTGATAAATCCAACGCCATTCGCGAGCCAACCGCATCGCAGGCGAGCCGTGTTGCTGATTTTATGACTTGTGCGAAACGCTGCCCAAGTCCGCCAGTTCTTGTGCGTAGATCTCAGGCTTGAAGCCAACAAGCAGCCGATCGCCAAGCTCCAGCACCGGCCGCTTGATGATGGACGGTTGCGCCAACATCAACGCAAGCGCCTTTGTCGTATTCAGATTCTGCTTGTCGGCGCCGTCAAGCTTGCGGAAGGTCGTCCCGGCGCGGTTGAGCAACAACTCCCAGCCAACCTTATCGCACCAATGCTTCAACCGCGCGCGATCAATGCCGGACACCTTGTAGTCATGGAATTGAACAGCGATGCCGTTCTCATCAAGCCACGCGCGTGCCTTCTTCATCGTATCGCAGTTCTTGATGCCGTAGATCGTACCCGTCACACCCCGCCCTCGCATGGCTGAATCATTCCCACTCGATTGTGCCGGGCGGCTTCGATGTCACGTCATAGACGACGCGGTTGACGCCCTTGACCTCGTTGATGATCCGGGTGGCGGTCGCGCCGAGGAAGCGCATGTCGAAAGGATAGAAGTCCGCCGTCATGCCGTCCGTCGACGTCACCGCCCGCAGGCCGACGACGTAATCATAGGTACGACTGTCGCCCATCACGCCAACCGTCTTCACCGGCAGCAGCACCGCAAAGGCCTGCCAGATCGTATCGTACAATCCGGCGCGGCGAATTTCCTCGATATAGATCGCGTCGGCCTTGCGTAAGATGTCGAGCTTCTCCGGCGTGATCTCGCCGGGGCAGCGAATGGCAAGGCCCGGCCCGGGGAACGGATGGCGCCCGACGAATACATCCGGCAACCCCAGTTCACGACCGAGCGCGCGCACCTCGTCCTTGAACAGTTCGCGCAGCGGCTCGACGAGCTTCATGTTCATCCGCTCGGGCAGGCCGCCGACATTATGATGCGACTTGATCGTCACCGACGGTCCACCGGTGAACGAAACGCTTTCAATGACGTCGGGATAGAGCGTGCCCTGCGCCAGAAAATCCGCGCCTCCGATCTTCTTCGCCTCGGCCTCGAACACGTCGATGAACAGCCGCCCGATCGTCTTGCGCTTCGCTTCCGGATCGGTGACGCCGTCAAGCTCGCCGAGGAACTTCTTCGATGCATCCACATGCACCAGAGGAATGTTGTAGTGGTGGCGAAACAGCTCGATCACCTTCTCGGCCTCGGCCAATCGCAGCAGACCATGGTCGACGAACACGCAGGTCAATTGATCGCCGATCGCCTCATGAATCAGCACCGCCGCCACCGCCGAGTCGACACCGCCGGACAGCCCGCAGATGACGCGGCCCGCACCCACCTGCGCGCGGATCTTTGCGATCGCCTCCTCGCGGAACGCCGCCATCGTCCAGTCGCCGGTGAAGCCCGCGACCTTGCGCACGAAATTGCGGATCAGCTTCGCGCCGTCCTGCGTATGCGCCACCTCGGGATGAAACTGCATCGCGTAGAATTTTCGCACGTCATCGGCGATGACCGAGATCGGAGAACCCGGCGCCTTGGCGACGCCGCGGAAGCCGGCAGGCAACGTGGTGACGCGATCGCCGTGGCTCATCCACACATCGTAGCGACCGCCCTTCTCCCACACGCCGTCGAACAGCGCGCATGTGTCCGTGACCTCGATCGTGGCGCGGCCGAACTCGCGGGCATGCCCACCTTCGACCGTGCCGCCGAGTTGCTTGGCCATGGTCTGCTCGCCATAGCAGATGCCGAGCACCGGCACGCCGGCCTCAAGGAGAGCAAGCGGCACCGACGGCGCGTCCTTGTCGAGCACCGATGCCGGGCCACCGGACAGGATCACCGCCTTCGGCCGCATCTCGCGAAACGCGGCTTCAGCTTTCTGGAACGGCACGACCTCCGAATAGACGCCCTCTTCACGCACGCGGCGCGCGATGAGCTGCGTCACCTGACTGCCGAAATCGACAATCAGAACCTTGTCATGGGCGCCGGAAACGACGCCGGAAGCGGCGGAAGATGCGGAGGAGGAAGCTGATGCGGTCATGGCCAGCACTTACGCGAGCGAAGCCGCAGCCGCAATGGAGGACTGCGCTTGTCCGCCGAAATTTGCTTCATCTTCTAGGACAGCGATCCTATCTCGCACCATGCTGCAGAATGGCGACAAAGAAGCCGTCGGTTCCGGTACGACGCGGCGTCATCAGCAGTCCCTGCGGCGTGGTACGGGCAGCGGCAAGAAATACGGCGGCTCGGTCGCGGAGCGGGGCGACGATGTCGGCGGGCGGCAGAACCGCGAACGCCGGACGACGCGCAACGAAAGCAGCAACCTGCGCACCGTTCTCCGCATCCAGCACCGAGCAGGTGACGTAGGCGATGCGCCCGCCCGGCCGCACCAACGCCGCCGCGCGATCGAGCACCGTGGCCTGATCCTTGATGCGAAGATCGAGCGCGCCGGGCCGCATGCGCCATTTCGCATCGGGGTTGCGTCGCCATGTGCCGGTGCCGGTGCATGGCGCATCGACCACGACAAGATCGGCAGCGCCGCGGAGATCGGCGAGCGGATCGGCCGCGCCCTTCGGTGCGCGGACTTCGACATTGTGCGCACCGGCGCGCGCAAGGCGCTCATGGATCGGCGCAAGCTGGCGCTTGTCGGCATCGGTCGCGACGATGCGGCCCTTGCCCTGCATCAGCGCGGCAAGCGCAAGCGTCTTGCCGCCTGCGCCCGCGCACAGATCGATCACCTGCATGCCCGGCTGCGGCGCGGCCAGCAGCGCAGCGAGCTGCGAGCCTTCGTCCTGCACTTCGACATGGCCCTTGATGAAATCCGTCTCGGCGTGGATGCCGGGATTGCGCGCATCGGCGCCGAGTTCGATGCGCAACCCCATCGGCGACCACGGCGTCGGCGTCGCGCCGAGATGCGCAAGCGACTTGTGCATCGCCTCGCGATCCGCCTTGAGCGTATTGACGCGCAGATCGAGCGGCGCGCGGCTTGCCGCCGCTGCCATCTCCTGCGCGCGCTCATCGCCGAACACGCGCGCAAGATCCGCGTCGAGCCATTCCGGATAGTCGCCGGCGACATGCGGCGGCGCGCCTTGGAGCGTGCCCAATATCAACGCCGCGCGCTCGACATCCGATAACGGCGCGGGTGCAAAACGCGAGCCATCGCACAGTGCGGCAATCGCATCGGCATCGAGGCTGCGTTCGAGTCTGAGCATGCCGAGCAATCGCGCGCGCGCGCTGGCATCGCCCATCAGGAACGCGCTCGATGCGTTCCGCCGCAACACGTCATAGACGAGACCGGCAATGGCGGCGCGATCGCCCGAACCAGCGAAGCGATGGGCGACACCCCAGTCTTTCAGCGCCGACGCCGCCGGCACGCGATTTCTGTCAATAGCATCAATAACTTCAATGGCGGCGGCGAGCCGCGCGGCGGGTGTCATGGCAATCCTGTGGCAAAGTTGGGGCGTTGATCGAGGCAGCCCGATCTAAACCGTCAGCAGCAGCCCCAGCGCGAAATACAACCACATCGCCGTCAACACCAGCACGCCGATGAGCCAGACCATGCCGCGGCGCGGCACATTGTTGGTGGTGACGAAGATGCCGGCATGGACGAAGCGGGTGACGACGAACAGCCACGACAGCAGCACCAGCACGAGATCGACTTTGCGCAGCGGCAGCGCCAGCGCGATCAGCACGAAGAAGAGAACCGGCACCTCGAACTGGTTGCGGAAGCAGTTCGAGACCTGCGCGGTGCGCGCCGGCCAGTTGGGCTGGCCGAGCGCGATATCCTTGACGCGGGTTTCGCCTGAACTGAGCGTCCGATAGCGTTCATAGGCCATCATGAACACGAGCACGAACATCAGCCCGACCTGGGCGAACACCGGCAGCAGCACGGCTTGAACCGACATCAGCGTCTCCGATCCGGAAAGGGCGGTCAGGTCCGATCGGGACCGACTCGCACCAGTTGCTTGCCGAAGTTAGCGCCCTTGAGCAATCCGATGAAGGCGGCGGGGGCGTTCTCCAGACCTTCGGTGACGAACTCGCGGTATTTCACCCTGCCCTCGCGCACCCATTGCGACATGTCGCGCTGGAAGTCGGCCTGCATGGCGGCGAAGTCGGTGACGATGAAGCCGCGGAAATTGAGCCGCTTCACCAGAATGGAGCGCATCAGCGCGTTGGCCCATTTCGGCGCGGGCGCGTCGGCCGTGGCGTTGTATTCGGCGATCAGCCCGCACACCGGAATGCGCGCGAACGGATTGAGGCATGGGAACACCGCCTCGAACACCTTGCCGCCGACATTCTCGAAATAGACGTCGATGCCGTTCGGGCAGGCCGCCTTCAGCCTCGCGGCAAGGTCGGGGTCGCGGTGATCGAGACAATCGTCGAAGCCCAGTTCGTTTTTGACATAGGCGCATTTGTCGGCGCCGCCGGCGATGCCGACCGCACGCGCGCCCTTGATCCGTGCGATCTGCCCGACCGCCGAACCGACCGCGCCGGAGGCGGCCGCCACCACCACGGTCTCGCCCGCCCTGGGCCGGCCGATTTCGAGCAGCCCGGTATAGGCAGTCATCCCCGGCATGCCCAGTACGCCGAGCGCCGTGGAGATCGGCGCGGCGGCGGGATCGACCTTGCGCAGTCCCTTGCCGTCGGACAGCGCATGGGTCTGCCAGCCGCTGCGGATGGCGACGATATCGCCCCTGGCGAATTTCGGATTGTTGGAGGCGATCACTTCGCTGACGCCCTCGCCCTCCATCACGCCGCCGACCGGCACGGGCGTCGCATAGGACGCCGCATCGCTCATGCGGCCGCGCATATAGGGGTCGAGCGACAGCCAGATCGTGCGCAGCAGAACTTCGCCCTCGCCCGGCGACGGCACCGGGGTCTCCTCAAGGCGGAAGTTCGCGGCGGTCGGCTCGCCCGCCGGGCGGGAAGCAAGAACGATACGCTTGGCGGTGGCGGTCATGGCAGTCCTCCCGGTTGGTGATCTGGCCATCATCGATAGGCCGGGCGGCGGGGTGCTGGCAAGCGCGCGCATCCGTGTCGCCGCCCCCACGACGCCCGCATCGTCCGCGGCGGCGCGCGACCGAGCAACACAGGCGCCCGCGGACAGGTTGCCCCCGCACCATTTCGCGCTAGTATTGATACGTTATAACATAACATATTGGAGCGAACTGATGACGCCTCTGCCGGTCACGGTGCTGTCGGGATTTCTCGGCGCGGGCAAGACCACCCTGCTCAACCATGTCCTTCATAATCGCGACAATCTCCGCGTCGCGGTGATCGTCAACGACATGAGCGAAGTGAATATCGACGCCGCGCTGGTCCGCGACGGCGGCGCGCAGCTCAGCCGACAGGAGGAACGGCTGGTCGAAATGTCGAACGGCTGCATCTGCTGCACCTTGCGCGACGACCTGCTCAAGGAGGTCGAGGCCCTGGCGCGCGAAGGCCGGTTCGACTACCTGCTGATCGAATCCACCGGGATTTCCGAACCGATGCCGGTCGCCGCCACCTTCGCGTTCGAGGACGCCGAAGGGCGCAGTCTGTCCGAGGTGGCGCGGCTCGATACGATGGTGACGGTGGTCGATGCGCGCAACTTCCTGATCGACACCGCCTCGCGCGACCTGCTCGCGGACCGCAGCGGCGGCGCGGCCGGCGACGGCGACGACCGGGCGGTCGCCGAACTGCTGATCGAGCAGGTCGAATTCGCCGACGTGATCGTCGTCAACAAGATCGACCTCGTCACGGATCTGGAACGCGAATTCCTTGTCCGCAGCCTGCACCAACTTAATCCGGAAGCTGAGCTCATCTTCAGTCAATTTGGCAGAATTGACCTTCAAGCCATTTTGAACACGGGAAAATTTTCATACGAACGCGCCAGTCGCGCGGCCGGATGGCTGCACGAACTGGAAGGTCGCCACCATACGCCGGAGACTGAAGAATATGGTTTCCGCAGCTTCGTCTATCGCGCGCGCCGCCCCTTCCATCCCGATCGCTTCCACCGCCTGATCACCGCCGAATGGCCCGGCGTGATCCGCGTCAAGGGCTTCTTCTGGCTGGCTTCGCGGATGGACTTCGCCGGTTCGCTGTCGCGCGCCGGCGCAATCGTCCGGCACGAGCCCGCCGGCGTCTGGTGGGCGGCAACCGACCAGCGCAAATGGCCGGACGACCCGCATTGGCGCAAAGGCGTCCTCAAGAACTGGGACGAGCGCTACGGCGACCGGCGGCAGGAGATCGTCGTCATCGGCGGCCCCGACATGGATCGGGACACCATTATCGGCCGGCTCGACGCCTGCCTGCTGACCGGAGCGGAAATGGGCCTCGGACCCCGGCGCTGGACGGGCTTGCGCGATCCCTTCCCGGTCTGGCGGCGCGGAGCGGCGGCGTGAGCCGCGCGCTGCTGCGCGAGCTGTTCGACGCGGTTGCGCGCAAACCGGATCACCGCGCCCCGGCCGCGCGGCGCTGGCGCGAAGTGTCGGACGCGGAGATCGAGGCGGCGCTGGCGGCGGACGGCCGGCTGCCGTGCGAAAACGGCGGCTGCATCTGCGGCGGCCAGTTGAGCTATCATCTGCGCGACACTATCGGCAACGCGGATCGCGACCGGTAACAGCGCAGGCCTGTCACGCCGGAGACGCTCGCTCGACTCCGGCCGATAGGACTCACACCCCGCCGGGATAGTTCGGCGCTTCGCGGGTGATGCGGACGTCGTGGACGTGGCTTTCGCGAAGCCCCGCGCCGGTGATCCGCACGAACTGCGCCTTGTCGTGGAATTCGTCGATGGTCTTCGCGCCGACATAGCCCATGGCGGCGCGCAGGCCGCCGGCGAGCTGGTGCAGCACGTTGCCGACCGGCCCCTTGTAGGGCACCTGCCCCTC
>JBEBWH010000036.1:0-14468 GCA_040392305.1 Bradyrhizobium sp.
GACGACCAGCAGATGAAACTGGACGATTAGCGTCAAGACGACGCAACGACATCGTCCGAGCGATGAGCGCGAACCTATCGTATTGAAGCAGTTGCGCCGTGCGCCTTCGTCCTTGAACTAAATAATACATATAAAATATTGCTTTGAGGAAAAGTCAGGCGTAGCTTGGCTGAAGTTGACCCTGAGCGTCGCCTCATCGAGGCCGATACTCGGTGATCACCAATGCGCATAGATCCAACGCAAAGGGATCATGCTGGGCTAAAACAACACCGACGCGGTTCGCCGGGAACATTGTTAGTTCGCTGACGTGGAGCGTTGGCGTCCGGAGACAGCTTGCGCCTAAGCAGTAGGAGATTGCTGACATGGCAACCGTTTCAAGTCACGTGCAGAACGAGGTGGCGCTGCAAGACCACCCCACCGGTTGGCGCCGCTATCTCTATTCGACGAACCATAAGGACATCGGCACGATGTACTTTGTGTTCTCGATCTGCGCCGGTTTGGTAGGCGCATTCTTCTCCATCGCGATACGCATGGAATTGCATTATCCCGGTCTCGAGATATTCAGCAGTCCGCACACTTACAACGTGTTCGTGACCGGTCATGGTCTGGTCATGATCTTCTTCACGCTGATGCCGGCCTTGATGGGCGGCTTCGGAAACTGGATGGTACCATTGATGATCGGCGCGCCGGATATGGCGTTCCCGCGCATGAACAACATCTCGTTCTGGCTGCTGGTCGCGTCTTTCGTGCTGCTGATCATGTCTCTTTTCTTTGAAGGCGAGCCTGGCTCCAATGGCTCCGGCACGGGCTGGACGCTCTACGCTCCGCTCTCGACCTCGGGGCATCCTGGACCGTCGGTGGATTTCGTCATCTTGTCGATCCATATTGCCGGTGCGTCCTCGATCCTCGGCGCCATCAACTTCATCACGACGATCTTCAACATGCGTGCGCCCGGCATGACCATGCACAAGATGCCGTTGTTCGTATGGTCGGTGCTGGTCACTGCGTTCCTGCTGCTGCTGTCGCTGCCGGTTCTGGCCGGCGCGCTGACCATGCTGCTCACCGATCGCAATTTCGGCACCACCTTCTTCGCGCCTGACGGAGGCGGCGACCCGGTACTGTATCAACATCTGTTCTGGTTCTTCGGCCACCCCGAAGTCTACATCATGATCCTGCCGGCCTTCGGTATCATCAGTCACGTTATCTCGACCTTTAGCCGCAAGCCGATTTTCGGCTATCTCGGCATGGTCTATGCGCTGGTCGCCATTGGGTTCATCGGCTTCGTAGTGTGGGCTCACCACATGTTCACGGTCGGCATGTCGAGCACGGCGCAGGCCTATTTCGCCGCCGCCAGCATGGTGATCGCGGTGCCGACCGGCGTGAAGGTCTTTTCGTGGATCGCCACGATGTGGGGCGGATCGATCCAGTTTCGGGCTGCGATGCTCTGGGCGATCGGCTTCGTCTTCGTATTTACGCTAGGGGGCGTCACCGGTATCGTCGTGGCCAATCCCGGCGCTGACCGTTCGCTTCAGGACACCTATTATGTGGTCGCGCACTTTCACTATGTGCTGTCGCTCGGCGCGGTGTTCGCGATCTTCGCTGGCTGGTATTACTGGTTTCCGAAGTACACCGGCTACACGTACTCAGAGGGTATCGCCAAGCTTCATTTCTGGCTGACCTTCGTTGGTGTCAATCTGGCCTTCTTCCCGATGCACTTCCTGGGCCTGTCGGGTATGCCGCGCCGCTATGTCGACTATCCAGATGCATTCGCCGGCTGGAATTTCGTCTCGTCGATTGGCGCCTATATCTCGGCCGTCGGCTTGATCGTTTTCCTCATTGGAATAGTTTATGCGTTCGCGCGAAAGGAGCGCGCGGCGGATAATCCCTGGGGCGAGGGTGCAACCACGCTGGAGTGGACGCTGTCATCGCCACCGCCATTCCATCAATTCGAGCACCTTCCGTTGGTGAAATGACGTCGCGACGACCGGTGCACTGCAGGATGTGCATCCAGATTTCGGCATCCACTCAGCTGTGAACCACAACCAAGACGCGACTTTCATCTCGACTCGCCGAATATCACCGTGCCAGGGATCGACTCGTACCTTTCATCGTAATCGGAATGGCCGCGTCGACAGACCGACGAAGAACAGTTCTGTGATGTTGGATATGACGACCCAATTGGCCTGCTCTCTGAAAAGCGGCTCTCTCTGACGTAGACTATTGAGCATTAGGGGCAGCGGCCGCCCCCTCCATCGACCACTTCGCCGCAATCGTAAGCCCGCACTCCGAGATCATACGCGAGAACCTTGCCTCGCCTTCCTGCCGCCTGGCCCCATCACCGCGTCTTGAGGTCGACAACTTTCGCACCTCGCCGCCGGCCTCATCCTAAAAGACCCTCCCGCTCGGCTGACACAAACAGCAAGAACTGATGAAAATGATTGCCGCAACCTGCACTATGCATCGCATCATACGCCATCACGACAGTAGATAGCTCGCAGAACACCCAAGCGCCAGCCAAGAAATTATTTAGTCTAAAAGCAAAAAGCATGAAAACTAGTATCAACTGACAAGAGGGAAATTCTGGTTACTTCCGTCTTTCAGCCAAGCTAAGTAGTCTTTTGGCTGCTCGCAGATGCGGAACGTCAACCATCCGGCCCTCGATATTCAATACTCCTGCATCAGGATGTTTTTTGAACGCCTCAACTATGGCTCGAGAGAAATTGAGCTCTTCTTCAGTCGGCGAAAGCGCGGTATTTACCACCTCGACTTGCTTAGGATGAATAAGTGCCTTGGCAGAAAAGCCGTCGCGACGCGCAGCGATGGTTTCGTCCTTCAGAGCAGCAAGGTTGTCGATCTCGGTAGCAACAGTATCGATTGCGACAACACCAGCAGCAGCGGCAGCCATGAGACAGAGATCTCGCGCCAGAACAAACGGGCTGCGATACTGGCCATTTTCTCGATTTCCCGACGCGCCCAGCGACGCAGCCAGATCTTCCGCGCCCCACATGATCCCCCAAAGTCTGGGATGCGGCGCCCCAAAGCTGATCAAACGCAGAACCGCTTCCGCTGTTTCTGTCACAATCGCAATGATGCTGACCGATCGTGCAGGAAGATGAAATGCGGCTTCCAGCGCATCCAGATAAAAAGCCAATCTGTCGATGTCCGCCGTTCCCACACATTTAGGGAGCACGATACCATCAGGCCGGCCGGGCAGCACAGCACAGATGTCATCAAGTGTCAGTCCAGTATCAAGCGCGTTGACACGAACAAAAACCTTCTGCGTCCTCTCGTGGGTCTCCAGCAGTTGTCGCACAATTGCACGAGCGCCGACCTTGCGATCCTTTGCGACCGAATCTTCCAGATCGAGGATGAGAGCGTCTGCCTCAGTCGTGATCGCCTTGGCGAATTTTCGCTCGCTGTCGCCAGGAACAAATAGCAAGGATCGCATAGTCACCCTTTCGTACGAAACTTCATCAGAGCCATTCGCCGGCAAACTGCAACGACATCTCCGTTCTGGTTGGTAGCTGTATGCTCAAACTCAACCAAACCCTCGTTCGGGCGAGATTTGCTCGGCCGCTTAGACAGTATTTTTGTATGTGCCTTAAGCGTATCGCCGTGAAAAACTGGCTTCGGAAATTTTACATCGGTCATGCCTAGATTCCCCACGGTCGTACCGAGGGTCGTATCATACACACTCATCCCAATCATGATGGCAAGCGTCCCAAGACTGTTGAACAACCGTTGACCGAATTCGGTCTGCGCCGAAAAATGTGCATCGAGATGCAAAGGCTGCGGATTTAGCGTCAAAAGACTGAACATCGTATTGTCCATCTCCGTCACCGTTCGGCTGAACGCATGATGAAATTCGTCTCCGACCGTAAATTCCTCGAAATACAGTCCTGCCATACTGATCCTTTCTCTCAAAACAGCCACAACTATCGAATTATTTTCCGAGCATGCAGCCTATCAATCTGCTCCGGCGCGATGCCCCATTCGACCAACAACTGGGCCGCGCCGGTCTGGCATTGCTGCGCGGCGCGAGGAGAAGACGATGGCGTCCGGCTGAACCGCGGCCCCGGGGCTGGCTGCCACTCACCATCCACCTTCACGAATGTTCTCCGCGCGACGTGATGGGGATGGTGCGGAGCCTCGACCGGCGCAAGCACAGGCGCAAAGCAGGCATCACAGCCCTCCAACAACTCAGACCATTCCGCTCGGCTGCGTTGAGCGAAAGTGTCCGCGAGGACGCGCCGCACCTCCGGCCAAGTTGACGGATCGCTCAGACAGGACAATCGTTCCTGATCAAGATCGAGACGCGCGAGAAGAACCTGCCAAAATTTTTCCTCCAGCGGCGCGACGGCAATATAGTTTCCATCCGCACACTGATAGACCTCATAGTGCGGAGCGCCGGAATCCAACAGATTGCAGCCACGCTTGTTGTTGTGCATGCCGGCGGCGATCATTCCCATGAGTGGCGTCATGAGTGCGGCCGCGCCATCAATCATAGCCGCATCGACGACCTGACCGCGACCAGATCGATGACGCTCGAAAAATGCGCACATCATTCCGAAAGCCAAATACAGAGCCCCACCGGCATAATCTCCCAGCAGATTAAGTGGCGGCGTCGGCGGTTGATCGACCCGGCCGATAACATGGAGGAGGCCCGTCAATGCAATATAGTTGAGATCATGACCCGCGAACGGGGCGAGCGGACCCTCTTGCCCCCATCCCGTCACTCGTCCGTAGATCAATCCGGGATTCCGTCGCAGACAGGTCTCCGGACCAAGTCCAAGTCGCTCCATTACGCCGGGCCGAAATCCCTCGATAATGCCATCAGCAGCCGCAATCATATCCAGGGCGCACGCCACCCCTTCCTGAGCCTTGAGGTCAATTGCAATGGAGGGCCTGTTTCGAGTTACAAAATCGAAGCGTTGCGGCTTCTGAATACCAACTTTGCTTGGATGCAAGCGGTCAATACGAACGACATCAGCACCCAGGTCGGCCAGCAGCATCGCCGCCATCGGCGCGGGTCCCACTCCTGAAAACTCCACAATGCGGAGACCCTCCAGCGGCCCCCGCCGATTTCCGCTTTCCGTTTTGCTCGGCAGCCTGAGTTCGCCCTCTGTCATGGAACACCTCTCTCCCGGAGCCTTGCGCGCAGCACGTCGCGATGTTCCGGGGCGGCGATCCTAACCATACGGCGCGCCCGCTCCTCCAGATCGCAGCCCGCGAGGTGAGCGACACCCCATTCAGTCACGATTGTATCCGCGTCGCTGCGCGCGGTCGTCACGACCTCCACCTCCGTCACGATCCGGCTTGTTCCGTTCGAAGATGATGGAAGAGCGATAATTGACCTCCCGCCAGGCGACGCCCTCGCTCCCCGAACGAAATCGATCTGGCCACCGACTGCCCCGATCGTACGGCCGTTCAGAGCCTCCGCATTGATGCTGCCGTCACATCCGACTTGCAGCGCAGAGTTGATTGCGGTCAGCTTCCTGACCTGCGCAAGTATGGCGTGATTATGGGTATAAGATGCGGGGCGCACCGCGACTTCAGGGTTGTCGTGAACGAAGTCATAAAGTTTTCTTGTGCCGATCACCTGATTCGAGACTGTTACGCCAAGGTCGATCCCTTTTTCGGCATTGGTCACGGCACCGCGTTGCACGAGCTCCACCATGGCATCACTAATCATTCCTGAGTGGATGCCAAGGTTACGGTGCTCAGAAAGGCGAGACAGAATGATGTCGGGAATCTTGCCGATGCCCATCTGAACGGTTGCGCCATCCGGCACCAAATTCGCGACATGCGTCGCTATCCGGCTGGCGATGTCATCATCATCCGCCGAGGCGACCTCGGCAGGACGTCGCCGCGCGGGAATGGCTAGGTCGATCCGAATATCCGACGGAAATTCGCCGCCGAACGTCCACGGCGCGTCCGGGTTCAGTTCGGCTATGACAACCCGCGCACGACGCGCCGCGTCCAAAACATAATCGTTCGACAATCCCAAATTCAGCCCGCGATCCCGTATACGGGACGACAACTGAATCAGAACAACATCCGCGCGATGCGTGCCGGACGCAACATCAGCGCAGAATGAACTGTAACTGCTGCTGACAACCGCGAGACGGCCAGCCTTCGCCAGCGTCCGCGCGCCGCCCATCACACCATAGCTGATGAACTGCATTCCAGCAGTTGCGTCAGGCGTAAACGCGGTGGTGAAAAGAGGCCCGATCATGACCTTGAATGGCGGAAGCTGGCGTTGCTGTCGGACCAACGCCTCCGTCAGTGTCAATGGCTCCGCCGTGGCCTGGCCACACACGACAACATCATTCGGCGCGATAATAGCGCGGTAGTCGAGATCATCGATCGAGATGACCTGGTTCATGGATAGAAGTCCTGATCGCCCCACGTCCGATTGCGTCCAGTCAATAAGACTTAGGCAACCCGAGAACCCGCTCCGCGATGAAACTAAGGATCAATTGTGGACTCACCGGCGCTATTCTGGGAATCATGATTTCGCGCAGATAGCGCTCGACGTGATATTCTTTTGCATAGCCGAATCCGCCGTGGGTCATTACCGCCTGCTCGCAGGCATGAAAGCCCGCTTCCCCGGCAAGATATTTTGCGGCATTGGCAGCCGCCCCACTTGGAAGCCCATTATCGTATTGCCATGCCGCTGACATGATCATCAGCCAAGCGGCCTCGAGCTCCATCCAGTTTTTTGCAAGAGGGTGTTGTATGGCCTGGTTCTGGCCAATCGGACGATTGAAGACGACACGGGTTTTCGCGTAGTCCGCAGCTCGCGAAAGCGCAAGCTGACCCAACCCAACCGCCTCGGCGGCAATGAGGATCCTTTCTGGATTCATACCGTGCAGGATGTACTCGAACCCCTTGCCTTCCTCGCCGATGCGATCCTCCGCCGGCACTTCAAAGTCTTCGAAGAACAGCTCATTGGAGTCGACAACCTTTCGCCCCATCTTCTCGATCTCATGGACCTTGATCCGGCTACGATCAAAATCCGTGTAGAACAAGCTAAGACCAAGGGTTGGCTTCGTTACCTCCTCAATCGGAGTGGTTCGGGCGAGCAGCAAGATTTTATTCGCGACCTGCGCCGTTGAAATCCACACCTTTTGGCCATTCACCACATAGCGATCTCCCGAGCGCCGAGCCAAGGTCTTCAGCTGCGTAGTGTTCAGCCCGGTGTTCGGCTCTGTCACTGCGAAGCAAGCTCGGTCCTGACCACTGACCATTGGCGGCAACATTCTGCGACGTTGCACGTCCGTGCCGAACACTACCACTGGATTCAGCCCGAACACATTGATGTGGACGGCCGACGCGCCAGACATCCCGGCATCGGACGCTGCGATCGTCCGCATCATAATGGCGGCTTCGCTTATCCCGAGACCCGCACCACCAAATTCTTCAGGTATACAAATGCCGAGCCAACCAGCATCCGCCATTGCCCCGCAGAAATCGTGCGGAAAGCCGCCCTCTTTATCTTTCTTCAACCAATACGCGTCATCGAAACGTGAGCATATCCGGCGGATGGAGTCCTGGATAGCTTCCTGTTCATCTGTCAGCGTGAAGTCCATTTCATCCATCCTGCTCTTTAAACAACAGCTTGCGCTGAAACCCGGACTGCACCGTCGTTCATCAGGCGTGAGATTTCGGATTCAGTGTAGCCTACCTCCCGCAAAATCTCGTCAGTTTGCTCGCCGAGAGCTGGCGCATGGCGCTCCGGCGCCGCAGGCGTCTCCGACCACGAAACGGGAACGCACATCGTTCGGATTGCCCCCTCCGTCGGATGATTCACGACGGAAAAAAAATCGACGTCGTTCAAGTGTGGATCATCAAGAATGCTTTCCAGGTCATGCACCGGTCCGGCCGGGATGTCGGCGACCTCAAGCGCCTGCAGCCATTCGGCGCTTGTGCGCGTCCGGAAAATGCCGGCCAATTCCGCATAAACTTCATCTACATGCGTTAACCGGGCGGCGAAGGTAACGAACCTCGAATCCGCGCGTAAATCGCACCTTCCCGTCAGATCGAAAAAACTTTGCCAGTGCTTGTCGTTGTAAATGATAGCGCTAATGAAGCCGTCAGACGTCCGGAACGGACGACGGTGCGGCGAGAGCTGCCGAGCATATCCGCCACGATCAAGCGGTGGGTCGAATGTCAGCCCACCCAGATGATCACTCAGGACGAAGCTCGTCATGACCTCGAACATCGGAACGTCGATCTTCTGCCCGATGCCTGTGCGAGTGCGGTGGATAATCGCCGCAAGAATGGCGTTGACGGCGGTCAATCCCACGACCCTGTCTGCAAGTGCGGTCGGAACGTATCGCGGCTCGCCATCACTTCCGCGAGCCAGCAAATCCGACAGGCCGGAGGCCCCCTGGAGGATATCATCATAAGCAGGCTTCGCCGCATAGCAGCCGCCCTGACCAAAACCAAACAGTCCAGCGTAGATAATGGACGGATTGACCGCAGCGACGCTACCGTAATCAAGCTTCAACCGAGCCATTGCTCGCGGCCGGATGTTGTAGATCAAAACGTCACTGGTGACAGCCAAGCGGAGTAGAACATCACGCCCCTGCGCGGTCTTGAGGTCGATAACGATGCTTCGCTTGCTGCGATTTGCGTTGAGAAAGATCGCTCCCATGCCGGGGGTACGGCTCGGTGCAATTTGCCGGGTTATGTCGCCCTCCGGAGCTTCAACCTTGATGACATCAGCACCATAGTCGCCAAGCGTTTGCGTTGCGTACGGCCCCATCAGTACCGACGTCATGTCGAGGATTCTGATTCCTTTTAGCGGCCCCATGGCAAGACAATCCCTATTCTTCATATCACTCATGCCAGGCGGCCGATATTCGCCCCACGCATAACCGGGAACGCGCGCCCGACATCGCGCACGCAAGCTGCAACGCGCGCCCCCCCAAACCAAACAGCGAAAATCGTCTATTGCCGTGTTTCGGCAGATTGCGGCGCGCTGTACACGCCGCCACCTGTTGCGGGACACTTAGTCCCAGAACTCTCCGTCCCGAGGCAACGCCTCGAAATGCGCCATCTCGTGAGCAAAATAGACTGGCACGCCCGCTCCCGCGATTGCACGCGCTTTCATATAGGATCGGGTCGTCGCACCGAGATCGTGATCCCACGGCATCGGGGCGAAGTTCTCAAACGCCTTCTGACTATGCGATAGGTCAGCAGCGAGACAAATCTTACCGCGATGGGAAAGATTCAACGTCAGAATCTGATGTCCTGGCGCATGTCCGGGCGTCTTGGTCAAAAACATAGTTCCATCTGAGAACAGGTCGATATCGCCAT
Organism: Bradyrhizobium sp.; assembly: GCA_040392305.1. Lineage (GTDB taxonomy): Bacteria > Pseudomonadota > Alphaproteobacteria > Rhizobiales > Xanthobacteraceae > PRO6. The sequence goes on from JBEBWH010000036.1 coordinate 9,325, forward strand.
CAACTTCAAGGAACTGATAATTTCGTGCGGAAGCAAAGTCGTTCAAACAATAGACCGCTCGCGTCCATGGATCCGGCCACCAAGCGTATCGGATCTCATCGCGCTGAACGACATGGACCGCGTTCGGAAAATGCGTCATGCCGCCAGCATGATCCAGATGAAGGTGCGAATAGATTACATATCGCACGTCATTCAGCTTGTATCCGAGTTTCTTCAACTGAGAATCGATTGCATGATCGCGCAAGATTCCCGTTGCGCCAAAGCCATTTCGAACGCCATGCCCGAAATGCCGCTCAGCCGCCTCATCATCGCAGATCGAATGATGCAGTCCTGTATCGAACAGAATAAGGCCATGCTTGGGATGTTCGATGATCTGAACGGGGGTCGGTATGTCGATCAGTCCCTCGTCCAGCGACATCATGAAGCCCGCAGACAGCCGTAGCGTTCCGCAATTGACCGTTGTGAACCGTATACTCGACATCCTACCCCCGTTTCGATGACTTGGAGATTTCAGGTGGGATCAGTACGCGCCGCCGTTCGCGATTCCAGCGAAACTCGAACGTGCCTGAATGCCCCAACGACCATCCTTTTTAGTGATTATGTAGAAGGACTCGAATGTCGCCAGCGTCTTTCCGGCCCCGTCCAACCGGCTGAACGCCACCGTAAAATGCATCGTCGTATCCGAATACTGGATCAGCCGCCGCCAATCCCATTTGCTGGTTTTCCAACCCTTGAACTTGGTATCGGTGTCCTTCGCGATCATGCTTTCTTTCGGATTATCGCGAATATAGTCTTCGGCGGTATTCCAGATCACAACCTTGGGGCCAGTGATGCGGATGTGCGGATAGTTGTTAGTCGACGCGAACGTCACCGGATCCGCCTTATTAAACGCGCCGATGAATTCATCCAGAAGCTTGCAACCATCCACCAGAGGCTGTTTCTGTGGCGACGCGCAGTCGTCGCGCACCGTCGCCTGCGCACTGGCTGCGCCAACGGACGCAATCAACGCCATTCCGGAAACAAAGTTGGTCAAGACACGTCGCATGAGATCTCCCTTTCATTTTCCTTAGTAATAGTAACAAGTTTATCTGCAGGTGAATCCGCCATCGACCGGCAATGCAACTCCGGTGACGTAAGAAGCGTCGTCCGACAGCAACCAGAGCGCTGCCTTTGCTATTTCTTCCGGGCGCCCCACCCGACCAAGCGGAACGGCGGACAAAAGCTTCTTTTCGTTTTCGGCCGCCTGCCCCTTGTCATCGCTACGCGAAATAAATCCAGGCAACATCGGCGTATCGATCGGTCCCGGACAAACCACATTGACCCGCACGCGATCCGGCGCGAACCGCTGCGCCAACGATTTCGTCAATCCGACGACGGCGAACTTCTCCGCCGAATAGACCGGGCTGAACATTGAGCCGACCAGACCGGATACTGACGCAGTGAAAAGGATCGCCCCGCCGCCACGCTTACGCATGTGCTTCACTGCCTCACCAGCAGAGATGAGAGGCGCCGTCATGTTGAGAGCAACCGACTTCTCGTACTCCGCAAGGTCGATGTCTTCCACTGCCGCCGGCCCCGGCATTCCCGCGTGGCTCCATAGCAGATCAAGGCCACCGAGCTTTACTGCAGCCTCGTTGATCACTCGCTTCGTATCTTCGACGCAGGCGAGGTCGGCGACCAACCCCAGAACTTTGCCACCAGCCGCAGCAACGGAATCGACCAACGCGTCGAGACGCGTCTGATCAATGTCTACGGCGGCGACCGTCGCACCCTCGCGGGCGAATAGTTCGACAGCCGCCTGCCCCATTCCTGATGCGGCCGCCGTAACGATCACAAGCTTGTCCTTCAAGCGCATCTTTTCCCTCTCTCTGATCTCTTACTGCGCGTATGCGTCAGGAAACTGGCCGGTGGTGCTCACCACAGTGGTCCGCGTTTCCAGATAGCTGTCGAGCGCTTCGATACCGTTCTCGCGCCCCCAGCCGCTGGCCTTGAAGCCTCCATAAGGCGTCGACCAACGAATGTAGCGATACGTGTTCACCCAAACGATCCCGGCCTCGATCCTGGCAGAGACACGGTGCGCCCGCCCAACATCACCCGTCCACAACCCCGCAGTGAGGCCGTAGCGCGTATCGTTCGCAATCGCGACAGCTTCGTCCTCGCCTGAAAACGGAATAAGCGACGCGACGGGTCCGAATATTTCGTCCCTCGCGATCTGCATATCGTTCCGAACGTTTGCGAAGACGGTGGGGGCGACGAAGTAGCCCTGCTTCAGCTCTCCCTCGGTTAGCCGCTGGCCGCCGGCGACAAGGGCCGCCCCCTCATCGACACCCGACTCGATATAACTCAAGGTCTTCCGCAGCTGCTGCTCATTCGCCTGCGGCCCCATATGGGTCGCCTCGTCGAGAGGCATGCCGACACGGACGCGCGCTGCACGTCTCTGAAACTCCTCGACCACCCGATCATATATGGGGCGCTCAACGAGAACCCGCGATCCAAGAGCACAACTCTGACCGCAAAGCACCCAAGCCGACGAGGTCGCAGCATTCAACGCTTGATCAATATCGGCATCCGCAAAAATGATATGCGGGGACTTGCCGCCGAGCTCGAACGAGAATCGCTTGAGCGTTTCCGACCCAACACGCAAAATCTCCTGCGCCGTCGCACCCTCGCCCGTGAATGCGATCTTGTCGACGCCTCGATGCGCCACAAGATGCGCGCCGACGGTAGCCCCGTCACCAGGAACGACGTTCAGAACCCCGGGCGGAAGCCCCACCTCCTCTGCGATCCGCGCGAGCTCCAGCGCTGTGACCGGCGTCTGCTCCGCAGGCTTCAAGACGACGGTACATCCGGCCGCCAAGGCCGGCGCAACCTTCCAAGTGGTCGTCAACATCGGCGCATTCCAAGGCGTAATCGCGCCGACGACGCCGACGGGCACTCGCGTCGTGAACGCATGCACAGAGTCGTCCATCGGGATGGTGCGACCGCCGAGCTTGTCCGCAAGGGAGGCAAACCAGCGGTACCAGTGATGATGCGCCCCGAGATCAGGGCGCGTCTCCCGGATCGGTCGCCCCGTGTCGCGGCTTTCCAAAATCGCCATTTCGCCGGCGCGGCGGGCATAGACCTCAGCGAAACGATGCAGCAGCGCAGCGCGCTCCCAGGGAGGCAAGCGGCGCCACGGCCCGTTGAACGCCTCGCGCGCGGCCGCAACCGCCCGATCGACATCGCGGCGCCCCCCGAAGGCGACACGCGCCCACGGCCGCCCCGTCGACGGATCGAACGTCTCGACAATTTCACCGTCGATCGGGGCCACCCACTCACCGCCGATGAAAAGCTTGTCATAGCTCAGCATCTAGACACGTCTCCTCCACCAATTGATCTCTGCTAACTCAAATCAGAAATCAACGCAATTCATTTTTATGATCATTGTTCAGATTTGTGAACTGCAAAAATTGTCCCAATCTTGACACACCTCAGCTTCTAGACGGCCCATCGAGCACTCCTCCGAGCACTCGCCAGCACAACGGACGCGCGCCTTATCAACGACTTCCAAGAACAACAGAATGAGACGGCAAACCTCTCCAAGCGAGGCGGGACTCGCCCGAGCTAGCTCGGACTTACACGGCGCCATTTGCCCAGTTGAAGGCACATGCCTGCCATGCGATGTTGCCGCGAGTTAGGATGTCGGCATCGCGTCGCGCCCGAATCCCTGAGGCCGTTATTATGCATAACAAGACCGACCAATCTGAAAGCCAGACGCGATCAAACACACCGCGGTCCGTAATGCGGATCATTCAGATTCTGGATGAACTCAGTTCAAGACCTACTGGAGCCTCTCTGACGACGCTGAGCGTCACCATTGGCACTCCCAAAAGCAGCCTTCTCAATCTCTTGCGCGGACTGCTCGAAAAAAACTATCTGACGTTTACCAACGGCCTTTATCAACTTGGACCTGAGGCCTACGGGATGGCGGCCGCGATAGTCTCAGCACAAAGATTTCAGGGCTTTGCTGATATGGCTCGCCCCTCGATGCGTAAGCTGGTGGATGAGACTCACGAAACTGCAGTCCTTGCCGTAATGTCGGGCGACAAGAAATCGGCAGTCTACGTTGAGAAGATTGAAAGCCCAACAGCCATTCGATTCTCCGCAACTGTCGGCGACTCACGACCTTTACTCTGGTCTGCGGTCGGACGCGTACTGCTCGCTTTCCAGCCGGACTACTGGCTCAATAACTATCTTCGCACTGTAAAGATGGTAAAACACACACCGCACTCTGAGGTCAGACGAGCGCAACTGAAAAAGATCCTCGAAGAGATACGCCGAACACATGTGGCTGTCTCAATCGATCAAGGCACGTTAGGCGTGTCGGGTTTCGCGGCGCCGATCTTCGACAGTTCAGGCGTTATCGTTGCCGCGATTGGTATCGCGGCCCCCACTGAACGTTCAAATCAGCGCTCAGCACAGTTGGGTAAGCTCGTTCACAATATCGGCCTAGAGGTATCACGCCTGATGGGATACCGCGTCGTAACGGTCCAAGCGCGGACAGTTAAGCGAGACGTCCCGTTTAAAAAGAAGCCATAACCCGGGACACGTTTCGGCTCGAGGTACGCGACGGCAGCAAGTGGTGAGGCTTTGAACCTGGTAGCGAAGGGATTTCAGCCAATTTTTCTACCGCGGCCTGGAGGCTGATGGCGCTCGATCAGATCAAATTAAAGAGACGGGACACTAACAATGCATCGCCAGCGCGCAGTCCCGGCCTGCCATTTCACATTGGTACACTAAGTTGGTGGGCGGCATGGCATTTGTGGCAATTCGGATGGTGATACCGACTTTTCACAATCGAGGTCGATAATTGGTGCAGGTTCGCATCTATCCATCATGGCAAGTTTCGATAGCGAGAACCAAGCCGGACGCGGCCTAACATCCCTGCGGGCGTCATGACCGAGCCGACACAACCTACCAATGGCGTCGAGAAGATTGTGCGCTATTGAGGAATAGAGAGTTGGCGAGAATAGCTGCCTAATTGTGCGGTCAGGCTGGCCTCAGAAAGCCCATCCGAGGCGTTGCGGCACTCCGTGGCCGGCACGTAGCCATTTATTCTCCGGTCTCTTCGGCGCGTCTCCAGAAAACGGGAATTCTCTAATGGA
>JBEBWH010000037.1:0-14467 GCA_040392305.1 Bradyrhizobium sp.
TGTGCTCGACGATGACGCCGGTCAGTTCGCCCGATGCATCGCGCTCCAGTTCGACGCCTTCCACCGGCGAGACGGAGTTGCGATCGAGACCGTTGAGCTTGAGCGCCAGCGAGTTAAGCGCGGTGTAGCACGGCACCAGACTCCAGTAGCCCGACGGCGGCATGATGCAGACCGGATGATCGGGCGCGACGCCGTCGAGTTCGGCGCGGGTCGGCATCCGGCTTTCGCGCAGGATGTTCGGGCCGCCGAAATAGAACGGCGCATCCCCCACCGGCATGGTGACGATCCATTCGCCGCGCGGCGTGGTGCGCGCGAGTTCGGCGATGCGCGCCAGCACGTCGGCGATGCTGCGAACGCGGCCGAGCGAGGGAAAGCAGTCGCGCAAACCCTCGGTGTCCATATGCGCGTGGGCGTCGATGAAGCCGGGGATGATGGTGCCCGCGGTCTCCCTCACCTGCGTCCCCGCCCCCTGGTGCGCAAGAATGTCGGCGCGCGGGCCGACCGCAACGATCCTGCCGTCCCTCACCGCGACCGCCTCGCCGATGCGGTTGCGGTCGTCGAGCGTGATGACGCGCCCGAGAAGAATGTGATCCGCGCTAAGCCTGCTCATGCGCGCCCCTCCACGCTGGCGCCGGCCGCCGTCTCCGGCGCCCTCTCGACCCAGCCGAGCTTCGCACACAAGCGGACGAACCAGCGCTCCGCAAGCCCTCCGATGCCATCCGGGATCAGGATGAGCGTCAGAACCAGCGCCGCGCCGAACACCAGGCCGCCGAGCGCGACGTCGATATCGCTCGCCCAGATCGGCACGAACTGGATGAACATCGCCCCCAGCACCGCCCCGATCAGCGAGGTGATGCCGCCGACCACCGCGCCGACGAACAGGTTGAGGCTCATCATCACGCTGAAAGTATCGGGCGAGACGAAGCCGACGATCATCGCATAAAGCGACCCCGCGACTCCGGCATAGAGGCTGCTCATCGCGAAGGTCGCGGTCGTCACTTGAACGCGGTCGACGCCCATCACCGCGGCGACGAGCTGATTGTCGCGGGTCGCCACCAGCGCGCGCCGCAGCGGGCCGGACAGGATGCGCCGGGCTACAACATACAGCACCGCGGCGATCGCCAGCGAGACGAAGTAAATCCACTGCGACTCGTCGATCGGCAGGAACGACGGCGGCGACGGATTGCCGACGATCAACCCCTGCACGCCCCCGGTCAGACCATCGAAGCGCTTGAGCAGCGGCGGCACGGTGATCGACAGCACCAGCGTGCCGAGCGCGAGATAAAGCCCCTGCAGACGCAGCGCCGGAAAGCCGAGACACCAGCCCGCGATCCAGCTCAAGGCGGCGGCGACGGGAATGGTCGCATACGGATTCCAGCCATAGCGCACCATCAGGATCGCGGTCGTGTACGACCCCAGCGCCACGAAGGCGGCATGGCCGAGCGTGATCGCGCCGCCATAGCCGGTCACCATATTGATGCCGACGATGGCGATGGCGAACACCAGCACGGTCGCGAACTGGCTGACCAGATAGCTCGGGATCGCAAACGGGATGACATAGAGCAGCAGCACCGCGACGACGGCCGCCGCAGCAATGCGCACCGGCGCGGGCACCTTCGGCTTGATCACCACGCTCATAGCCGCACGACCTTCTTGCGGCCGAACAGGCCGTCGGGCTTGATCAGCAGCGTGCCGAAGATCAGCACCAGCGCCACGATGATCTTCAGGTCGGCCCCGATCCACGGCAGATAGGTGCCGACCAGATTTTCGACCACGCCGACAAGCAGCCCGCCGACCACCGCGCCGACCACGCTGTCGAAGCCGCCGAGCGTCGCCGCCGCAAACGCATAGATGATGACGCCGAACATCATCATCGGGTTGAGAAACACCTTCGGCGCGACAAGAATGCCGGACAGCGCGCCGAGCGCCGCCGCGATGCCCCAGCCGATCAGCAGCATCACCGGCACGGAGACGCCGACCAGCACCGCCGACTCCGGCGTCGAGGCCGCGCCGCGCATGGCAAGGCCGACCTTGGTCATCTCGAACAAGAGATACAGTAGCAGCAGCACCACGCCGACCACGGCGACGATGCCGACGGTTTCGGCGGACACGCTGAACGAGCCGAAGGTGAGATGCGTCTTGGGAAAGAAGCTCGGGAACGACTTGATCGTATAGGTCCAGATGAACCCGGCGAGACTGTTGAGCGCGAGATAGAGACCTATCAGCACGCTGACCACTGTCAGCAAGCTGGCCTTCGACAGCGGCTTGACGATCGTCGCATAGAGCAGCGCGCCGGCGACGAACGACACGATGATGCTGATCAGCGCGGCCGGCACCAGCGGCAGGCCCCATGCCATGAGCTGCCATACGACATAGGCGGACAGCATCGCCATTTCGCCCTGCGCGAAATTGACGATGCCGGTGGAGCGATAGCTGAACACGAGCGCCAGCGCGAGCGAGGCGTAAATGGCGCCGTCCGCAAGCCCGTCAGCAATCTGGTTGGCGAAAAGCGTCATTCGTACCCCAGGTAAATGCGGCGAACCTCATCGTTGCCGGCCAGACTTTGCGCGTTGTCGCGCAACACGATACGGCCGCTCTCCAGCACCACGCCGCTGTCGGCGACCGCGAGCGCCAGATTGGCGTTCTGCTCGACGATCAGCATCGTCATGCCCGCTTCTTCGCGGATGGCGGCGAGCGTCTTGAACAGATCCTGCGTGATGATCGGCGCGAGCCCGAGCGACGGCTCGTCGAGCAGCAGAAGGCGCGGCCGCAGCATCAGCGCGCGGGTGATCGCCAGCATCTGCTGCTCGCCTCCGGACAGGCTGCCGGCCTGCTGCGACAGCCGCTCGCGCAGCCGCGGAAAATAGGTCAGCCAGCGCTCGCGATCCTGTCGCGCCTCGGCGCTGCTGCGCAGATAGGCCCCGAGACGGATGTTCTCGTCGACGGTGAGATCCGCGAAAGTGCCGCGCCCCTGCGGCACATGCGCGACCCCGCTCGCCACCACCTGTCGCGGCGGCAGCGTCTCGATGCGGCGGCCGTCGAAGGCAATCTCGCCGCCGCGCCGCACGGTGCCGGAAATGGCGCGCAATAATGTCGTCTTGCCCGCGCCATTGGCGCCGAGCACGACCTGAATCTGCCGCTCGCCGATGTCGATATCGAGATCGTGCAGCACGTCCCGCTCGCCGTAACCGGCGCGCAGTCCCTTGATCCGCAGCAGGCTCATGCCGCAACTCCCAGATAGGCAGCGGCCACGCGCGGATCGGCCTTGACCTCCTGCGGCGTGCCGTCGGCGATCTTGATGCCGTTCTCCAGCACGACGACCCGATCCGAAATCCGCATCAGCATGCGCATATGATGCTCCACCAGCAGCACCGTGAGCCTGTATTGCCGGCGGATGCGCAGGATCACTTCGGACAGCTCATCGACCTCGCCATGCGACAGACCGTTGGCGGGCTCGTCGAGCATCAACAGGCGCGGATGCGCCATCAGCGCGCGCGCCAGTTCGACGCGCTTGAGCGTTCCGAACGGCAGGCCGCCGGCCTGGTGATCGGTGACATGCGCCAGCCCGAGATCGGCGAGGATGGTGCGCGCTTCCGCGCCGGCGGCGGCCGTATCGATCACCGCGCCCCGCCCGAAAATGGTGTTGAGAAATCCCGGCTTGAGCCGGTGATGCGCGCCGAGCACGACGTTCTCCAGCACCGACAATTCGCCGAACAGCCCGACATTCTGCAACGTGCGCGCGATGCCGAGACCGATGATGCGGTCGGCCGCAAGCGCGGTGATGTTATGGCCGTCGAAATGAATCGTGCCGCTGCTGACGTCGTAGACCCGCGAGATCGCGTTGAAGAGCGTCGTCTTGCCGGCCCCGTTCGGCCCGATCAGGCCGCAGATGTGATCGGCGCTGACGTCGAACGAAACATTCTGCAGCGCGCGGACGCCGCCGAACTCGATGCCGACATCGCGAACTTCGAGCAGCGCACTCATGATGCCGCCCTCGCGGTAAAGATCGCCTCGCTGAAAATCGCCTTGGGCATGCGAACGTGAATGCCGTTGGTGCCGTTGACGATCTGCGTCACCATGAGGTCGGCCTGCAACGAACACAGCGAATAGGCATCAGACGCGCCCATGCCTATGGTCACGCCCATGAGATCGATCATGTCGAGCACGGCCTGCCGCGCGGCCTCGCGCAGATCCTCGTCGAACCCCATGGTGATGAAGTAGTCCGGCGTCTCGGCCCATGGCCGCTTGATCGAGCGCCCTTTGACGACGCTGAGGCGCAGTTCGGCTTCGGTCACGGCCGTCTCCAGCGCGGTCTGTGACACTTCGCCCGAGCCCTGCGCCGCATGCGCGTCGCCGGCGTAGAAGCCCGCGCCTTCGACGAACACCGGCAGATAGAGGATCGATCCAACGACGAGATCGCGGCAATCGATATTGCCGCCGAAGATGCCGGGGATCGCGGAACTGCCCGGCTTGTCGCCGGGCGGCGGCAGCACGCCCATGATGCCGAGAAACGGCCGCAGCGGAATGGTGACGCCGTCGCAGAATTTCGTCGTCATGTTGCGACGGTCGAGCTCGAAATGGCGCAGCTCGGCATCCTTGAAGATGTCGCTGAGCAGGCCGCGGCTGCGCTCGCCGGGAAAGATCAGGTTGATGCCGTGCGGCGCAAGCTCGAGCCGCTCGATCTCGATCTTCAGCACGTCGCCGGGCTGCGCGCCTTCCACCGCGATCGGTCCGGTCAGGCTGTGCGGTCCGCGCCCCTCGGCGCGAAAGCGGTCGCGCAGCGCCAAAGCCTGCGCCAGATCCAGCTCCGGCCCGCCGGCGTTGTCCCACATCGCCCAGGTATCGAGGATCACCGTGTCGCCGGACTTCACAGCGAGCACGGGCTTCGCGCACGGGTCGATGATCCCGCCCTGCACGGTGGCGGGCGATGCTTTCAGAACATGCGTGATCATGCGCCCGCCCGTGCCGCGCTTTCGCTCGCGCCGAACACCTGCAGCCGCATCGGCGTGCAGCGGCCGCCGTTGATCTGGCTGACGTGATCTTCCGGGCAGTTGGAGATGGCGACGAGACAGTCGGTCTCGGCCAATAGCTCGACATAGTCGCCGGGCTTCGACACCGGCGGCCCCGCCACCCATGAATGGCTGGCGCAATCGTGGCGATAGTTCATGAACAGATCGAGCGTGTCGGGAATATCCTCCGGGCGAATGCCGTAAGGCGCGACCACGCCGGCGATGATCTCGTGGCAGCCGTCGATGCCCTCGAGCCCGAAGCTCTCGTAGAAGCGGCGGTTGCACATGCGCTGATTGACCTTGTGCACGCCCTTCGGCTCCGGCGTCTCCTTCACGATGGTCATCAGCGGCGTGTAGATGGTGGACATCAGCGTGTCGCCTTCGGTGACGAAGTCTTTCGACATCAGCACTTCCGGCTCCGGCCGCCCCGCCCGCCGCGAGCTGTACTGCATCGCATAGCGCGTGGTGGAATAGGACAGCGACAGACGATCGCGATGGTTGTTGGCGTTGAAGATCGCCACATCGACCACCTGCTTCCCCTCTAGGTCGGTGATCCGCAGCGTCTCGCCACGCCGGACGATCAACGCCCGTCCGGTCTTGGGTGGCAGTATTTCGTTCAACAGTTCGGTCATCGTCTGTCGCAGTCCGTGATGTTGGAAGGTGTTTGTCCGCTGCCGCGCGTCACTGCGCGCGGCGCGGCGTCTTGCCCTCGTACTTCTTGATGACGTCGCCGACGAGCTGCCAGCGCCCCTGGCTGTAACGGACGATCTGCATCGTCTCGACGAAGAACGGATCCTCCTCGCCCTTGGCGCAGACGCGTGCGCCCGGCACGAGGCCCATCACCGGCACGTCGCAGAGATTGCGCACCGACTCCATGATGGCGGCACGGCTCGGCTGCTTGGTTCGCTCCAGCGCCGCGACCATGGTCTGCGCCTGACCGAAACCGATCATCGACATCGGGTCGTCGAGGTTGAGCCCGGAGCTGCCATATTTGCCGCCGATCTCGCGATAGGCCTTGATGTCCTTGGTTTCGGCATAGTCGGGGCTGGTCGGGTCCATCTGCGCGATGGCGGAGTAGACGCCCTCGGAGGCCTCGGCGCCGGCCGGCTCCATCACGGTCTTCTTCGACGCGCTGATGTTCGTCACCAGCACCATCGGCTGCCACTTGGTTTCCTGAACCTTGCGCAGCGCCTGGGCGGTGAATTTCGGCACGGCGAACACCAGCAGCGCATCGGCGCCGCTGGCCGCGAGGTTCGACACCTGCGAATCGACCGTCGGCGACGACACCTCATAGGACTGCGTCGCCACGATCTGGATGCCCGACCCCTCGGCCGCATGCTTGAACGCGTTCAAAAGCTCCTTGCCGAAATCGTCGTTCTGGTAGAGCGCGGCGACCTTGGCGTCAGGCTTCTGCGCCTTGACGAACTCCGCGAAGATGGCGGCCTCCGTGGTGTAGGACGACTGCCAGCCCATGGTCCACGGAAACGCCTTGGACTCGGTGCTGAACGCCGACAGACCGCTGCCGACGAAGAGCTGCGGAACGCCGCGCTTGTTGAGATAGTCGCGCACCGCAAGGCCGGTGGCGCTGCCGAGCGGACCGATGAGCGCCGCAACCTGATCGCGCTCGACGAGACGGCGGGCCTGCTCCACGGTGCGCGGCGGCGAATAGCCGTCGTCATAATAGACGTAGTTGATCTTGCGGCGCTTGCCGTCGCCCATCATCACGCCGCCGTCGCGCTCGTTGATGGATTTGAAGTAGGCGTCCTGCATCGCGCAGATCGTGACGAAGGAGGCGATCGGCCCGGTGCTCGGGCAGATGCCGCCGATCTTGATCTCGGTATCGGTGAAGCCGGGATCGGCGGCGAGCGCACCCTGCGCCGCCAGCGCGAATGCGGCGCCCGCGAACAGCGCGGGGGCGGTCTTCTTCAGTCTCGACAGACGATTGCTTCGCATTGGTCATTCCCTCTGGTGTCTTGCGGCGATTGTGCGGCGCCGATGTCGGAAGAAAGCGGTGATAAAGAAGCGGTGCCGTCGCCCGCTAGGCGACGGGACCCTTTCCCTGCAACGATTCAACGAGCTTGTTGACGGCGACCGTCGCCCCCTTGCCGGCTTCGTTGCCGAAGATCAGGCGCGCGAACTGACCGCCGAGATAAGGGTGCAGCCCGATGTCGTAGAGCGCGAGAAAGTTGCGCGTCTCGATGGCGTGGCGCTCGTCCGCGCGCAGCCGATAGCGATCGAGCACCGCCGCTTCGTTGTTCGCGAACTCCTCGCGCAGCTCGGGCGACCATTTCAGATCCTGAATGAGATCGTGCGTCGCCAGCGACGGATTGAATTTTTCCAGACCCATCGACTCCTCCCTCAGACGGCCGCGCGCGATTTCGGCTGATTGGCGTCCATGTCCCACAGGACGCCGCCGACGCCGCATTTGAAGTCCTTGTGCACGGTGTAACCGAAGCTTTTACCCGGCCGCGATCCGATGGCGCCGAGCACCACGATCCATGCGAGCAGCTCGGCGGTGCCGCCGGAGCCGGCAGCCTCCATCTTCTCCAGCGTCAGCTCCCTGAGCAGCTTCTCGTGATCGCCGGAGGCGACGAGGTCGAGGAACCAGCGGTCGAACTCTTCATCGATGAAGTAGTAGCGCGCCCCGCCCGGCTCGTGGCTGAGCCCGCCCGAACCGAACAGCGCTACGCGCATGTCGGCGGGCAGATCGTTGCGGATGAAATCGCCGAGCGCCTTGCCGACGTCATAGCAGCGATACTGATCCGGGATCGGCGGCACGGTGCAGTTCTGCAGCACCGGCACGACCGGAATGCCAGCGCCTTCGATGTCGGTGAGAATCACCGGCACTGAAATGTTGTCGTCGAATTTGAGATTGTCGGTTTCCGCGAACATGCGGATGCCGCGCTTCGTCATGCCGTCGAACAGCGCCGCGGCGACTTCCGGCGACCCTTTCACGGTGTAGTCCTCGCAGCCGATCCACGGCTTGAACCACTCGTAAGGACCGCGGTGTTCGGCGGCCATGCCGATCAGGAAATCCGGATAGGCCCGGATGCGGCTGTTGGCGAGGTGATCGTTGGCGAACACGATCAGCACATCGGCCTTCGCCCTGGCGATCGCCTCGGCGAGACTGCGATAGGTGTTGACCACCACATCCTTGACGTCGGCGGGCGCTGCTTCGAGCAAGCCGATCAAACCTGGCGCGTGCGGCGCGCCGGCTGCGAACACGATTTCAGCCATTGGCAACCTACTCCCTGTTGATCCAAACCTGCGAGATATTTCTAACATTGTCAATATTTTCGAAAATCTCTTTTTGCTTGGATTTTGGACAATGCGCGCCCATAGTGCAGGCAGGATTCGCGACAAACAGGCGCACCCGAATGAAGACCGAGCCCAGAACAGCCACGCGAAAGTGGGGGCCGGGGTTGCACCCGGCGCGGGATGAAACCCCGAAGACGCTGGCCGGACGCGTCGCCCAGCAACTGCGGCGCGACATCATCCGCCACCGCTTCGAGCCGGGCGAGCGGCTGCAGTTCGAAAAACTGAGCAAGGTTTACGCCGTCGGCACCAGCCCGCTGCGCGAGGCGCTGTTTCAGGTCGCCGCGCAGGGCCTCGTGGTCGCCGAGGATCACAAGGGCTTTTTCGTCGCCCCGATCCAGTTCGACGAAATGCTCGACGTCTCCAATCTGCGCGCCAATCTGGAAACCTACGCCATCCGCGGCGCGATCCGGGAGGGACGCGAGGAGTGGGAAGTCGATCTCATCGCCGCCTTCCACCGCCTCAAACGCGCCGGTCTCGCCGTCGCCGAAGATCAGGAGGACGACGACCTGCGCACCGAGTGGGAGGATCGCCACCGCGCCTTTCACTACGCGCTGTGCAAGGGCTGCGGCTCGCCGTGGCTGCTGCACTTCTTCGACGAGCTTTACGATCACATGGAGCGCTATCGGCGCTACTTCTGGAAATACGCCGAGCGCGCCGTCGCCGCCGACAGCGAACACGAGGCGATCATGAAAGCGGCCCTCGACCGCGACGAGGAGAGCGCGGCGAGCCTGCTTCAGGCCCACTTCGAAAAGCAGGCAAGACTCACGATGAACCTCAGGAAAAGGGTCGAGAAAGCGACCGTCGCCGCAGGCTGAGCGCGGCGGACGGCACGGCCCGCTTCTGCCTTCGCCACAAGGATGTTCGTCCTTTTACGGCGGCGGCGACGCATGCCGGCTTTGTCGCGGCCGTTGTCCGCGATATCCGCGCTCGTCCGGCATGACGTCCCGCCTGCGCGCGCGGCGATGCGAATGGCCTGATCAGAAAACACGCGCGGGTGCGCTAGATCGTCACCTGCGTTCCGACTTCGACCACGCGGCCGGTCGGGATCTGGAAATAGTCGGTGGCGTCGTTGGCCGCGCGGCTCAGCACGATGAACAGCTTGGTCTGCCACATCGGCATCGCCGGGTGCACGGCGGGCTTGAGCGACCGCCGCGACACATAGAACGACGTCGCCATGATGTCGTATTGCCAGCCGAGCTTGCGCGCGATGCCGAGCGCCTTGGGCACGTTCGGCGATTCCATGAAGCCGTAGCGCAGCTTCAGCGAGGTGAACCTGTCGCTGATGCTCTCTATCTTGACGCGATCGGCGAGATCGACGCGCGGGGTGTGCGCCGTCTCGATGGTCAGGATGACGTTGCGTTCGTGCAGCACCTGATTGTGCTTGAGGTTATGCAGCAGCGAGGTCGGCACGAAATCGGGATCGCTGGTGAGGAATACCGCGGTCCCCTTGACGATATGCGGCGGCCGTTTCTCCAGGCTCTTGATCAGATCGCGCAGCGGCACCTCGGTGCGGCGCGTCTTGACGGTGAGGATCGCGGTGCCGCGCCGCCACGTCCAGATCACCACCACCATCACCAGGCCGAACAGCAGCGGCACCCACGCGCCCTCGACCAGCTTGAGCAGATTGGCGCCGAAGAACGACAGATCGACGACGACCAGCGGCGCAACGATGGCGACGGCCAGCGCGGCCCGCAGATTCCACAGCTTCCAGACCACGAAGAACGCCATGATGCCGTCCACCACCATGGTCATCGACACCGCGATGCCATAGGCGGACGCCAGCCCCGCAGAGGTGCGCCACAGCAGCACCAGCAGCAGCACGCCGATCAGCAGCAGCAGATTGACGCGGGGCAGATAGATCTGTCCGGCATGGGTTTCGGAAGTGTAGCGGACCTCGAAGCGCGGCAGCAGGCCGAGCTGCACCGCCTGGCGGATCAGAGAATAGGCCCCGGTGATCACCGCCTGGCTGGCGATCACGGTCGCCGCCGTCGCCAGCACGATCAACGGCACCAGCAGCCCTTCCGGCGCAAGGCGATAGAACGGATTCTCGATGGCGCCGGGATGCGTCAGCATCAGCGCGCCCTGCCCGTAATAATTCATCAGCAGCGCGGGCAGCACGAAGCCGAACCAGCCCCACTGGATCGGCTTGCGGCCGAAATGGCCGAGGTCGGCATAGAGCGCCTCGCCACCGGTGACGGCGAGAAAGACCGCCCCCAGCGTGACGAGACCGATGACCTGGTGCGTCATCAGGAAGTGCACCGCATACCACGGATTGAATGCGGCGATCACCCACGGCGCGGCGACGATGTTGATCAGGCCAAGCACCGCGATGGTCGCGAACCACAGCACCATCACCGGGCCGAAGGCGGAGGCGACGCGCGCGGTGCCCTTGCTCTGCACCGTGAACAGCGCGATCAGGATCAGGACCGTCAGCGGCACCACATAATGGTCGAGCGCGGGAGCGGCGATCTTCAGGCCTTCGACCGCCGAGAGCACGGAAATCGCCGGCGCGATCATGGCGTCGCCGATGAACATCGACGCGCCCAGCACGCCGAGCGCCAGCAGCGCCCATGACGAGCGGCCCAGCGCCCGCCGCCCCAGCGCCATCAGCGACAGCGTGCCGCCCTCGCCGTTGTTGTCGGCGCGCAGGAGCAGCAGCACATATTTGGCGGTGACGACGATCAAGAGCGCCCAGGTGATCAGCGACAGCACGCCGAGCACGTTGACCGGCGTCGCCGGCCCCTTGTCGGTCGCCGCCGTCACCGCTTCGCGGAACGCATAGAGCGGCGAGGTGCCGATATCGCCGAAGACGACGCCAATGCTGCCAAGGGTGAGCCCCCAGAAACCCGATTGGCTTGGCGCTTCGATCGGAGCTTCGGTGGGCGTGTCGGTGATAGCCATGACGTCGGACGGCCTCTCGATACGGGCTGGGTAGTCGATCCGGCCTTCCGCAGCCTCATCCGCCGAAAGCCATTCAGGCCGCGCGGCTTACAGCATCCCAACGCAAAGATACACTCTTGACGCGCCGCCGTCGCCCGCCATCGGGACAGACTCGCGCCGTCGTCCGCAGTTATACGTAATTGATTTTTATCATGAATTCCAGAAAGGCAAGCAAGCGCCGGGCGGTCTCATGCTTTCGGCCGGGCTGTTATGCGATTGCGGCTCGTCTGGCGGCGTCCGCCTGCCCGGCTCAGGGCTTGAAATTCGGCGGCACCGGCGGGTCTTCCCGCATCAGGGTCAGCGTCACGCGGCGGTTCGCGGCGATCGAGGGATCGTCGGGAAACAGCGGCAGGCTGTCGCCCCTGCCCGTCACGGCGAAGATGTGGCTCGCCGGCAAGCCCGCCTGCTGCAGGATCTGCCGCACGGCGTTGGCGCGGTCGCTGGACAGGTCGAAGGCGTCGTAATTCCAGCGCGGCGCGACATAGCCGGCCGAGGTATGGCCGGTGATGGTGAGGCGCAGCGGCGTCGCCTTCAGCGGCACGGCGATGCGGCGCAGGATGGCGCGCAGGCGCTCATAGGGCTCCTTCGAGGCGGCCGCGAACATCGCGCGTCCGTCCTGATCCATGATCTCGATATTGAGCCCCTGCTCGGTCTCGGTGAACATGATCTGCTTCGACACTTCGGTCAGCTCCGGCAGATCCTGCAACGCCTGTCGCAGCGAGGCGGAGGCCAGCGCGAACTCGCGGTCCTTGAGCAGCCGCGCGCCGGCGGTGCGCTCGCGATCCATCTGGTCCGGCGTCGGCGTGTTGGATGCTTCTTCCGGCGGGATGTGCGCGCTGTTCTTGAGCTTGGGCCGGGTGGGCAGTCCGTCGGACTCGATGATGCCGGAGAAGCGCGCCTCCTGCACGCCGAAGGCGTCGCGCATCGAGCCCGCGACGATTTTCAGCTTGGCGGAATCCTGCGTCGAGAACGCCACCAGCATGACGAAGAAGCTGACGAGCAGCCCCATGAGATCGGCGAAGGTGACGAACCAGCCGTGTCCGCCGCCATGGGCCTCGCCGCGTTTCTTCTTTGCCATCGTCCCGCGCCCCGCGCCGCGCTACGCGGCCAAGGCTTCGGCTTCCTCGTGGCGATGCTTCTCGGGCAGATAGGCGAGCAGCATTTCGCGCACGAGCGCCGGGCTCTTGGAATCGCGGATCATCATGATGCCGTCGATGATCAGCGTGCGATTGGTCTCCTCGTCGAGCAGCTTGCCATGCAGCTTGTCGGCGATCGGCAGGCAGAACAGGTTGGCGATCGCCGCGCCATAGAGCGTGGCGAGCAGCGCCGTCGCCATGAACGGGCCGAGCATCGACGGGTCGGTCATGTTGGCGAACATCTGCACCATGCCGACCAGCGTCCCGACCATGCCGAAGGCCGGCGCGCAGTCGCCGATGGCGCGATAGATCTTGCCGCCCTCGTCGAGATGCATGAGGAAATTGTCGCGATCGCGCTCGAGATTGTCGCGAATGAACTCGCTGTCATAGCCGTCGGCGACGAAGCGGATGCCCTTGGCGAGAAAGGGATCGCTGGTCTCGACCTTCTCAAGCCCGAGCGGCCCCTGCTTGCGGGCGATCTCGGCGATGCGGGCGATCTCGTCGACGAGGTCGCGCGCGGTCAGCCGGCGCATCGTGAACACATAGCGCATGCCGAGCGGCAGGCCGTGAAGCATCGAACTCAAGGGGAAACGGATCAAGGTCGCCGCAATGGAGCCGCCGACCACGATCAGCCCGGCATGGCTCGACACGAACATGCCGAGGTCGCCGCCCCACAGCATCATGATCATGAGAATGCCGACGCCGGCGACCAGGCCGATACCAGTGGTGATATCCATCGGCTACTCCAACGCGTTCACGCATACCGACCTGCCTCTGCTGGGCGGCCACGCCGTCATCCTAAGTGGCGCATCCGGGACACTAGCGGCTGCGCCATTAAAACCCCGTTACCGCGGGGAACCGCGCGGTTGACGAATGCTTAACGGCTATTGTCCGGCCGCGCCGCAATTCGACGCAAAAATGACAGCCTTCGAACCTTTCCGCATCCTGCGCCCCTCACCATGATGTGATGGAACATTCGGCCGCTGATGCGCGCCTGCCACACACGGCCGTTATCGGTGCCGCCGCGTCGGCGCGAAGCAACCAAATTCCGGCCACGGTGTTGCAGCATCAAGGGTCGCGAACGACGCGGCCGACCGAAGGGGAATACCATGAACCGCATTTCGCTCAGCCTGTTGGGCACCGTGGCTTTCGCCGCGCTGGCGCTGCCGGCGGCCGCCGCCGATCTGCCGCCGCGTCCCTACACCAAGGCGCCGCCAGTGCCGCCGACGCCGATGGCGCAGGTCTACAACTGGACCGGCTTCTATGTCGGCGGCCATCTGGGCGGCGCGTTCACCGGCGACAACAGCCTGGCCGGCAACGGCGGGCGCTTCCTCGGCGGCGTGCAGCTCGGCGCGGATTACCAGTTCGCGCCGAACTGGGTCGCCGGTATCGAGGCGCAGTATAGCTGGCTCTCCGGCAACAATGGCGGGATCGCCTTCCCGGTCGCGGGCGCCGCCTCGATGGATACGCGCGGCATCGGCTCCGTCACCGGACGACTCGGCTACACCTGGGGCCCGACGCTGGTTTACGTGAAGGGCGGTTACGCCTTCTCCGACAGCAGCATCAATGTCGCGGTGGCGGGCGTGCCGCAGGCGGTCGTGATCGATGGCGGCAAGAAGGACGGCTGGACCGTGGGCGCGGGCCTCGAATACATGTTCGCGCCGAACTGGTCGGCCAAGGTTGAGTATCAGTATTACGACTTCGGCAAGACCACGTTCGTCGCCGGACCGCCGGGCATCGCGGGCGCGAGCTTCCGCAACGACGAGCATACCGTCAAGGCGGGGGTCAATTACCGCTTCAACTGGGGCGGGCCGGAAGTGCCGCGCTACTGATCCGCACAGCGTAACAGAAAGGAAGGCCGGCGCGATGCCGGCCTTCGTGGTTTCAGCAGGAAGCGCAAACGCTTGGAGTCCTTGCTCTAATTCAGCCGCGACGGCCGCTCCTCGTCGATATCGCCGGAGGACGGCGCGACCGGCGGCGAAACCAGCGCCGAATGCAGGTTGTCGAGGCTGACATCGACCTCCGGCGGCGGCTCGGCGGCGGCGCTGCGCTGGAGTCTGCGAT
>JBEBWH010000038.1:0-14460 GCA_040392305.1 Bradyrhizobium sp.
CGTCGCGGGATGCCGGGGTCGGAACGGTCCCGGATCAGCAGCGCGGCATTTTATGTCGCGCAGCATCCGGGACACGGAAGCCTAGAGCGTTTTTGCTAGAAGCTGAGCCGCTCCAACGGCGGAGGAGGGGCAGGAGTAACGGCGCGGCGACAGTCTCGCCGGTCAGGCACGGTAGCCGCTACGCGGCGCAAGCCGCTTGACATCGGCCCGGCGCAATGGTGTTTTGCCGGGCATGAGCACCGTGTCCTGCCCCGTCCGTCTGTGGTGGCCCACCTTCTAACAGGTGGCCGGTGCGATGTTGTCTTTCATTCCTTCATCCGGGGCCGCCATGCAGAGGCGGCCTTTGTTTATGTCCTGTGTGGCGTCCTTCTTCCAAGTCTCGTAAGAGGATCACATGAACAGGACCGTGTTTTCGCTGCCCGCGCAGAGCGACTATGTGACCGCGAGCGGATTGGCCATCGCCCGCACGGCGGAGCCGTTCAGCGGCGGCGCCGCGTTCGACGCGCTGGTCGAGGTGCTCGATCGCCGTCGCGGCGTGATGCTGTCGTCCGGCACGACCGTTCCGGGCCGCTACGAGAGCTTCGATCTCGGCTTCGCCGATCCGCCGCTGCGGCTGGAGTCCAAGGGCTTCGATTTCTTCATCGATGCGCTCAATGCGCGCGGCGAGGTGCTGATCGCGTTTCTGGGCGACGTGCTCGATGAGCCCTGCGTGGTGCTGACCGAACGAACCGCGACGCGGCTGACCGGCCACATCCTGCGCGGCGACGCGCCGATGGAGGAAGACCAGCGCACGCGGCGCGCCTCGATCATGTCGCTGGTGCGCGCCATCGTCGCCGCGCTCAAGGCTCCCGACGATCCGTTGCTCGGCCTGTTCGGCGCGTTCGCCTACGACCTCGTGTTCCAGATCGAGGACATCGAACAAAAGCGCCCGCGTGAAGCCGATCAGCGCGATATCGTGCTCTATATTCCCGACCGCCTTTTGGCCTACGACCGCGCCACCGGCCGCGGCGTGACGCTGTCTTACGAATTCGCGTGGAAGGGGCGCTCGACGCAAGGGCACCCGCGCGAGACCGGCGAGAGCGTCTATCGCATCACCCCCCGGCAAGGCTTCGCCGATCACGCCCCCGGCGTCTATCAGGCTACCGTGGAGAAGGCGCGCGCGGCGTTCGCGCGCGGCGACCTGTTCGAGGCGGTGCCGGGGCAATTGTTCGGCGAACCGTGCGAGCGCTCGCCGGCGGAAGTGTTCCAGCGGCTCTGCCGCATCAATCCCTCGCCTTATGGCGCGCTGATCAATCTCGGCGACGGCGAGTTTCTCGTCGCCGCTTCGCCCGAGATGTTCGTGCGCTCGGACGGGCGGCGCATCGAGACCTGCCCGATCTCCGGCACCATCGCGCGCGGCGTCGATTCCATCGCCGACGCCGAACAGATCCGCGAACTGCTCAACTCGAAGAAGGACGAGTACGAGCTGAACATGTGCACCGACGTCGATCGCAACGACAAGGCGCGCATCTGCATGCCGGGCTCGATCAAGGTTTTGGCGCGCCGGCAGATCGAGACCTATTCGAAGCTCTTCCACACCGTCGATCACGTCGAGGGCGTCCTACGTCCGGGCTTCGACGCGCTCGATGCCTTTCTCACCCATGCCTGGGCGGTGACGGTGACGGGCGCGCCGAAACTGTGGGCGATGCAGTTCGTCGAGGACAACGAGCGCTCGCCGCGGCGCTGGTATGCCGGCGCGATCGGCACGGTGTCGTTCGACGGCGGGCTCAACACCGGCATCACCATCCGCACCATCCGCATGAAGGATGGTCTGGCCGAAGTGCGGGTCGGCGCGACGCTGTTGTTCGACAGCGATCCGGTCGCGGAAGAAAAGGAATGCCAGACCAAGGCGGCGGCGCTGTTCCAGGCGCTGCGCGGCGATCCGGTCAAGCCGCTGTCGGTGTCTGCGCCGGATGCCACCGGCTCGGGCAAGCGCGTGCTCCTGATTGATCACGACGATTCCTTCGTGCACATGCTGGCGGACTATTTCCGCCAGGTCGGCGCCAGCGTCACCGTGGTGCGCCACACCCACGGGCTTGCGATGCTGGAGCGCGAGACGTTCGATCTCCTGGTGCTGTCGCCGGGGCCGGGGCGGCCGGAGGATTTCGGCATCGCACGCGCCATCGAGGCGGCGCTTGCGAAGAAACTGCCGGTGTTCGGCGTCTGCCTCGGCGTGCAGGGCATCGGCGAATATTTCGGCGGCACGCTCGATCAGCTCTCCACGCCGGCGCATGGGCGCCCCTCGCAGGTCGCCGTGCGCGGCGGCCGGCTGACGCGCAATCTGCCGAACGAGATCGTCATCGGTCGCTATCATTCGCTGCATGTCGCGCAGGACAGCATGCCCGATGTGCTGGCGGTGACGGCAACCACCGAGGACGGCGTGGTGATGGCGCTGGAGCACAGGACGCTGCCGGTCGGCGGCGTCCAGTTTCATCCCGAGTCGCTGATGTCGCTCGGCGGCGATGTCGGTCTGCGCATCGTCGAGAATGCATTCCGGCTTAATCAGCCGTTGTGAGGCGAAGGGGAGTTTGATGAACGGCGACTACGATCTGAAAGCAGCGGTCCGCAGCATCCCGGACTATCCGAAGCCGGGCGTCATCTTCCGCGATATCACCACGCTGCTGGGCAACGCCCGCGCGTTCCGCCGCGCGGTCGATGAGCTGGTGCATCCGTGGGCCGGCTCCAAGGTCGATCAGGTCGCCGGCATCGAGGCGCGCGGCTTCATCCTCGGCGGCGCGGTGGCGCATCAGCTCTCCGCGGGCTTCGTGCCGATCCGCAAGAAGGGCAAGCTGCCGCACGCCACCGTGCGCATGGCCTATGCGCTGGAATACGGCCACGACGAGATGGAGATGCATGTCGATGCGGTGCAGCCGGGGCAGCGCGTCATCCTCGTCGATGACCTGATCGCCACCGGCGGCACCGCCGAGGGCGCGGTGAAGCTGCTGCGCCAGATCGGCGCGGAGGTGGTGGCGGCCTGTTTCATCATCGATCTGCCGGAGCTTGGCGGGGCGGCCAAGCTGCGCGCGATGGACGTGCCGGTGCGCACGCTGATGGCGTTCGAGGGGCACTGAAGCATTCGGGCGAATTGCCGGTTCGCGTCAGGACAGCGGCTTGCGGCTCAGGCGCGGTACTGCTTCAGGTTCAGCGCGATGTCGCGCAGGTTCGTATAGTTGCGCCGGGTCCACTGGTGCAGTTCGGACGAGGCGTCCGGCGCTTCGCGCAGATAGCCGGTGAACGAGAACGTCAGCCGCTCGATATAGGTCCGCAGGAACGGCGGCAGCGCCGCGACAGGCAGCATGCGGGTCGTGGGGAAGCCCGGCGGGCGCTCGCCCTGCAGGATGAATTCGTTGTCGATCGGCACGATCGCGGTGGTCGGCATGGTCTCGCGCAGCATCCGGTAAGCCTGCGTCGAGGCGCGGTGCGCGTCGCTCAGAAACAGCAGGATCGGCTCGATGCCGCGCCGCTCGCCTTCCTTGGCGAAGCCGATCTCGTCGCACATCCGGAAAAACTCGTCGAAGGCATGGAAGCCGAGATCGACCACCTTGGCGAGACCGTCATTGACGATCAGGCGGTCCATCAGCGCCATCTTGCCGAAGGTGTCGTCGATGGCCGCCGTCTCGGTGAGCTGCGGCAGGTAGTCGACCAGCGACGGCTCTTTCAGGTTGATGTCGAACGCCGCGACCGAGCCGCGCGACAGCAGCAGGAATTCGGCGGCGAGCCGCGCCGTCAGCGTTTTGCCGACGCCGGGACGGGGCGAGCAGACGATATAGACGGGCGTGCGTGACATCATGCAACGATCGGGAGCGCAAGCGCGCCCGCAGCGAACAACCGGTGGTCGGGGCGGTAGGCGATGGCGGAGCTATTTGCCGTCGCCGTCGCCGCTGCGCGGGGCCTTGCCCTTGCCGCCGACGATATCGGTCAGCTTGATGCGGTCGTACTCGTTCCAGACATTGGTCAGCCAGTGCCGCACATAGCCGCGCAGCACGAACGAGTAGTTGGTGTCCTCGTCGTTGACGCCCTTGTTGCCGACGAACTTGATGAACGGCACGGAGGCCACCTCGACCTGCTCGAACGCCATTTCGTTGAGCTTGGGGATGGTGATCTCGGTCGCATCCTTGATGCGGTGGAAATAGGAATTGTAGGTCGCCTGATCCCACTCGAAGAAGCTCGTATTGTTGATGAAGTTCTTCACCAGGAAATATTTCGCGCCGGCCATGAAGTTCGCGGTCTCGGCGATCTCGTCGAGCGAGGCGATCGAGGGGCCGAGAATGTGGAACACGGCGAAGGTGATCTGGCCCTGCCGCGCGGCGTCGAGAAAGCCGATGTCGCGCAGCGAGGCGAGCGCGGGCGAGAGCAGGCCGGCGCGCACGTCGATCACGGTGACGGAGGGGCCGGAGCCGTTGAGCGTATCGAAGATTTTCATCTGGTCGGCGGTCGCCGTCATATCGACGATCTCGGTCGAGCCCGGATGGAAGCGCTTGAGCGTGCCGCGCGGCGCTTCGGTGTCGAAGGCGCGGGTCTGTACGTTGTTGGCGCTGAAATAGTCGAGCACCGTGCGCGCCACCGTGGTCTTGCCGACCCCGCCCTTGTCCGCGCCCACCACGATGACTGCCGGTTTCGCCATGATAGTCCCCATGCATATGATGCGTCGTCACGCGACAAGACCGTCGATCGCACGGACGAAACGCTGGCTTCGATGTGATGCGGGCAGGAACGCCCCCCGGCCCGCAGCCCTCACTCTGCGCGAGGAAGATGGCAGAAAACAGGGAGAATTCAATTCCGCTTGCGGCGGACCGGCATGAATTCGGCGGGGTCGTTAACGCGGTCCCCACGGCCCGTTGGGGAAATGCTTCTGCCATTGCGCGAAGGCGTCGCGATATTTCGGCGGCAGCCGCTCGAGCCGGGGATCGTCGGGGTGGATACCCCATGGACCGGCGTCGGCGGATGCGGCCTCGGCGTCGGTTCCGCCCGCGGCGTCGGCCTCCCGCGGCGGCAGCGCCAGCGGTCCGGGATCGTGGCCGCCGGCGAACTGGACCAGCGCGGTGATGCGCTTGTCGATCGCCGGATGGGTGGCGAACAGGTCGGCGAAACTATCGCGCGGGTTGTCGACGCACAGTTCCATCACCGAGGAGGTGGCGCGCGGCAGTTCGCCCCGCCCCTCGATCTTGCGCAGCGCGGAAATCATCGCGTCGGGGTTCTTGGTGAGTTCGACCGCGCCGGCGTCGGCGAGATATTCGCGCGACCGCGACAGCGAGAAGCGGATCACCTGCGACAGCAGCCAGGCGAGCGCGATCATCGCCGCCGCGAGCAGAAGGGCGAGAATGGCGCCGCCGCCGCTGCCGCCCTTGCGCTCGCCGTCCGACGACGAACGCTGACCTGAGCCGCGGTTGCGCCAACCGCCGTTGAAGAACAAGCGGAAGAACAGTTCGGCGAAGAAGCCGACCACGCCGGCGACGACCACGGCGATGATCATCAGGCGCACGTCGCCGTTGCGGATATGGGTCAGCTCATGGCCAAGCACCGCCTCGATCTCCGCGTCGGTCAGCGCGGCGACGAGCCCGGTGGTGACCGTGATGGAATATTGCCGCTCGTTGAGGCCGGTGGCGTAGGCGTTGAGCGCGTCGGTGTTGAGCAGCTTCAGCTTCGGCATCGGGATGCCGCGCGAGATGCACAGATTCTCCAGCAGATTGTAGAGCTTCGGCTGTTCCTGCCGGGTCACGCCATGCGCGCCGGTGACGGCGTCGATCAGCGCGCCGTTGAAGCGCCAGGCGATGGCGATCCAGATCAGCGCGCCGGCTGTTGCGACCGGCGACGCCCACAGCAGGTCGCGCCAGGCGAGCGCCAGATAGGCGCCCAGCGGGCGGCCGCTGTCGCTCGCCACTTCGGCGATCAGCGCCCCGGCGAACACCATCGCATAGACCAGCACGAACAGCCCGGCGAGCAGCAGCGCCGAGCGCGTCCTGTTGGAGGCGATGTGGGTGTACAGCCCGTAGGCGGCCATGGCGCGGCCCCGCCGGTTGCGCGGTCAGCTCAGAACTTGACCGCGGGCGCCTGCTCCAGCGTGGTGCGGGTTTCGCCGAGATCGAAGAAGTCCTTCTTGGTGAAGCCGAGCGCGCCGGCGAACAGCGCCGCCGGAAGCTGCTGGATGCCGGTATTGTATTCCTGCACGGCGTTGTTGAAGAAGCGGCGCGCGGCGGCGACCTTGTTCTCGATGTCGGACAGCTCGGTCTGCAACTGCTGAAAGTTGGTGTTGGCCTTGAGGTCGGGATAGGCCTCGGCGAGCGCGAACAGGCGGCCGAGCGCGCCGGTCAGCGCGTTCTCGGCGGCCGCGACCTGCGCCGGTCCCTGCGCCGACAGTGCCGCGTTGCGCGCCTTGATGACGTCTTCGAGCGTGCCGCGCTCGTGGCTGGCATAGCCCTTCACCGTCTCGACCAGATTGGGAATGAGATCGTGACGAAGCTTGAGCTGCACGTCGATGTCGGCAAACGCCTGATTGACGCGCTGGCTCAGCGCGACAAGCCGGTTGTAGGCGGTGTAGACGATGAAGGCGATGACGGCGATGACGCCAAGAACGATCCAGCCGGTCGACATTGAGCAGGCTCCAGGTGAAGGTGATGGCGGGTCAGCATATCGCGCTTTCGAGCGAAGCGGGTATCGGCTCCCGTTAGGAAAACGTGTGAAAACAAACTGCTGGAAACAGCTTTCGCCGTCCGCATAGCACGGTGGGGGCCTCCAGACAAAAACGGCTCGCGCGACAGAGCGATGAAAGCGGGCAGACGCAGTCCTGATTGGGTTGCATGACCGCAGGAATAGTTCAACCGGGATGGCTCGAACGCTGCGCGATATGCAGCTGCCTCACGGCGCGTCGGGCGTGACGGCGTCGCCCCAGCGCCAGCGGCGTGCCTGCGCGTAGCGGGGCTTGTCGCGGCGCGGGATGCGCGCGGCGTCAAGGCCGTGCGCGGTGCATAGCCTGGCGGTAATTTCGACCTTGCTCAGTTGCGGCGGCGTCAGCACGCGGGCGGGCCGATGCGCGGGGCGGCTGCGCGCGAGCGCGACATAGGAGAATTTCACGTCTTCGAATGGCGCGTCGGCGTCCTTCAACCGTTTGTGGTCGCGCGAGCGCGGCAGGCGCTGCGCGAAATGGCACCAGTCCGGCGCGATCAGCGGACAGGCGTCGTCATGCGGGCAGGGCGCTGCGACATGCGCGCCGTTGGCGATCAGCGTCGCGCGCAGCCGCATCAGCCGGGCATGGCCGGCCGGCGTGCCGGGTTCGATCACGAGAAGCGTGTCGCGGGTTTTGTCCCACATGCCGGCGGCGAGCGCGTCCCGATCGGCTTCGCCAAGCTCGGTCATGACGTAGCTTGCGATCACGAGATCGGCCGGTGCGCTGGTCGCCAGCAGTGTGGCCGCATCGCCCTGTTGATAGCTGACGGCGGCTCGCGGCGGATATTCGCGCGCGAGATCGAGCGCCAGCGCCCGCAGCACGGGATTGCGGTCGAGCAGTGTTGCATGGTCGATGCCGGAGAAGGCGGCGAGCGCGGCCCAGGTCGCGGTGCCCGGTCCCGCGCCGACATCGAGCAGGGTCTGCGGGGCGAAGTCCGGCCGCGTGTCCCGCAGGGCGGCAAGGCTCGCGGCGACCGCGGCATAGGTCGCCGGCATCCGCGCCAGCGCATAGGCCAGCGCGTCGTCGCCGGTGCGGATCGTACGGGAATCGCCGCCGCCGCGATAGGTGGCGGAAATCGCCTGCGCGCGCGTGGCGGCGTGGCTGCGCGACAGGCCGTGGGCGAGGCGTTCGAGCGCGCCCAGCAATGCCGGCGGCAGATGCGGCGCGGTCATCGCCGCGCTGACGCCACTGGCCGGGCCGCGCCCATGGCGGCGGTCACGCCACCGCCGAATCGCGGATCTTCACCGCGCCTTCGAGATCGACCGACACCAGTTGCGACACGCCGCGCTCCGCCATGGTCACGCCGTAGAGCCGGTTCATGTGCGACATGGTGATCGGATTGTGCGTGATGATGATGAAGCGCGTCTCGGTCGACTGCGTCATCTCGTGCATCAGGTTGCAGAAGCGCTCGACGTTGTGGTCGTCGAGCGGCGCGTCCACTTCGTCCAGCACGCAGATCGGCGACGGATTGGTGAGGAACACGGCGAAGATCAGCGCCATCGCCGTCAGCGCCTGTTCGCCGCCGGAGAGCAGCGACAGCGATTGCGGCTTCTTGCCCGGCGGCTTGGCGATGATTTCCAGGCCGGCCTCGAGCGGATCGTCGCTCTCGATCAGCTTCAGCTCGGCCTCGCCGCCGCCGAACAGCTGGCCGAACAGCCGCTTGAAGTGGCCGTTGACGATGTCGAACGAGGTCAGCAGCCGCTCGCGCGCCTCGCGGTTGAGGCTCTGGATTCCGGTGCGCAGCTTCTTGATCGCCTCGACCAGATCGTCGCGCTCGGTGGTCAGCGCGGTATGCTGGGTGTCGACCTCGCGCAGCTCTTCCTCGGCGCGCAGGTTGACGGCGCCGAGGCGCTCGCGGTCGCGGCGCAGCTTGTCGAGTTCGGCTTCCACCGCGCCGAGTTCGGGCAGATCGTCGCCGGGCGCGATCTCGGCGATGGCGGCGGCCGCCTGCGGCTCGATTTCAAGCATGTCGCGGATTTCGCGCTCGACGTCTTCGAGGCGGCGCTGTGCGCCTTCCTTGCGTTCTTCGGCACGGCCGGGGGCCTCGCGCGCGGCCGACAGCGCCTCGAGCGAGGCGCGCGCCTCGCGGTCGGTGTCGGCCATGGCGTTCTCGGCGGTGGCGAGCGCGTCGGCGGCTTCGCGGCGCGCCGCTTCCGCGGTCTCGATCTCGCTGATCAGCGCGCGGCGCTTCTCGGCGAACACCACCGGCGCATTGTCGAGTTCGGTGCGCTCGTCGATCAGTTCGGCGATGCGCTCTTCCACCGTGGCGATCTGGGCGGCGGCGTTGTCGCGGCGGCGCTGCCACTCCTCACGCTCGGCGATGATCGCCTGCACGCGGCGGTCGGCCAGTTCCGCCTCGCGCGCCAGCGCCTGCGCCTCGGCGCGCACCTGCGTCGCCTGATGGCGGTGCAGGTCCATCTCCCCGCGCGCCGCCGTCAGCCGTGCATGGCTGTCGTCGCTCGGCGGCAGTTCGTCGAGCAGGCCGATCGCCTCCTCATGGGCGGCGGCGGCTTCGCTGCGGTCGGCGGCGAGCCGCGCCTGCGCTTCGGTCAGCGCCGAGCGGCGCGCGGCGTGGCGGTTGATCTCGCGCTCGGCCGCGACATGGCGCTCGCGCGCGGCATCGGCGGCGCGCTGCGCGGTGCGCCAGGCATCGCGCGCGGCGGTTTCGGCGGCTGCGGCAGCCTTCAGATCCTGCTCGGCGCTCTCCAGCGCCTGCCGCTTGTTCGCGGCGTCGTCGCGGGCCTCTTCAAGCTCGGCCTCGATGTCGACGAGGCGAGCGCGTTCGGCCAGCCGCCGCGCCGCGCCGGTCGGCGCATGGGCCGAGGCGATGAAGCCGTCCCAGCGCCACAGATCGCCCTCCGGCGACACCAGCCGCTGGCCGGTCTTGAGCTGATCGATGAGCTGCGCCGCGCGCTCGCGGCTGACGACGCCGATCTGCTTCAGCCGGCGCGCCAGCTCCGGCGGCGCGGTGACGTGATCGGCCAGCACTTCCACGCCCTCGGGCAATGCCGGATCGCCCTCGATGCCGCCGACTTCGGACCAGCGCATCGGCGCGCCGGGATCGACCGGGGCATCGAGTTCGTCGCCGAGCGCGGCGCCGAGCGCCTTCTCGTAGCCCTTGCCGACGCTGATGCCGTCCATGATCGGCGGCCACAGATTCTTGGTCTCGCCATTGACGAGCTTGGCGATGGTCTTGGCCTCGGTCTCCAGCCGCTGCACGCGCTTGTCGGCTTCGACCACCGGCGCGCGCGAGGCGTCGAGCGTCTGGCGTGCGGCGATATGGGCGGCCTCGCGCTCACGCGTTGTTGCTTCGGCTTCGGCGAGCGCTTCCTGTGCGGCCTCGATGACCGCGGCGAGTTCGTCGAGATCGCCGAAAACGCCGGTCTGCTCGGCAAGGCGCGAGATTTCGCTCTCGACGTTGCCGATCTCCTGATCGATGCGCGCGAGACGGTTCTGGTGATTGCGGACGCTCGCCTCAAGCTGGTTGCGCTTGGCGGTGATGTCGGCCAGCGCCGTGGTGAGCTGGGAGAAGGTCTGCTCGGCGGCGGCGAGCGTGGCTTCCGCCTCGGCGACGCGGGCATCGGCGCCGCTGCGCAGTTCGACGCGCGCCCTGATCTCGTCCTTCAGCGTCGCGTCTTCGGCCTCGAGGCGCAGCATCGCCTTCTCGGCGTCGGTGGCCTGCTGCTGCTCGCGCGCGGTGTCGGAGGCGAATTGCGCCAGCCGGCGTTCGAGTTCGGCGACGCGCTCCTTGGCGCGGCCTTCCTCGCGGTCGAGCTGGTCGCGGGCATTGGTCAGGCGCTGCAGGCCGGCGGCGGCGTGCGCCTCGGCGTCGCGCAACGCCGGCAGTTCGGAGGCGCGGATCGCCTGAATGCGCGCGGCTTCCGCCTGTTCGCGGGTGCGCTCGGCCAGTTCGCGCACGCTGACATCGTGATTGTGGGCCGCGTCGGCGACATCGGCATGGGCCTTGAGCCAGCGCAGATGGCTTAAGGTCGCTTCCGCCTTGCGCACCTTGCCGGCCAGATCGCGATAGCGGATCGCCTGTCGGGCCTGCTTCTTGAGGCCCTCCATCTGCGAGGAGAGCTGGCCGATCACGTCTTCGGCGCGGGTCAGGTTGGTTTCGGCGGCGCGCAGCCGCAGTTCGGCCTCGTGGCGGCGGGCGTGGAGGCCGGCGACGCCGGCGGCGTCTTCCAGCACGCGGCGGCGCTGTTCGGGCTTGGCCTGGATGATTTCGCCGATCCGGCCCTGGTGGACCAGCGCCGGGGAGCGCGCGCCGGTGGCGGCGTCGGCGAACAGGATCTGCACGTCGCGGGCGCGCACCTCGCGGCCGTTGATGCGGTAGACCGAGCCGGCCTCGCGCTCGATGCGGCGCGAGACTTCCAGAATCTCCAGATCGTTCAGCGCGGCCGGCGCGGTGCGATCGGTGTTGTCGATGGTCATCACCACTTCGGCGTGGTTGCGCGACGGCCGGGAGTTGGTGCCGGCGAAGATGACCGCCTCCATGTCGGCGGCGCGCAGCGACTTGTAGGACGTCTCGCCCATCGACCAGCGCAGCGCCTCGACGAGATTCGACTTGCCGCAGCCGTTCGGCCCGACGACGCCGGTCAGGCCGGGCTCGATCAGGAAATCCGTCGGCTCGACGAAGGACTTGAAGCCGTGAAGACGAAGACGGGTCAGTTTCATGACAATGACGCTCTACTGACAGGGACACCGGCCCTGTCGAAGCCGGACAGCCGACACCGACCGAGGGTCTCGGGCAGGCCCGATCGCATATCCGATCGGCCGACAATGGCGAGAGGGTTCTGTCAGAGCAACCGCCGCAGGCGCTTTTCCAACGGGTTTTTGCGCCCCGACGTTGCGATAAGGTCTTTTGTCAACAGGGATTTTTCGCCAGCGGTCGAATCCGGAAGGAACCCTCGCGGCTCTCCTCTTGCCGGGCAAAAGAGTCGATTGTGAGTCGCGCCGGGCGTTTCGCAGCCGGAGCGGCGGGAACGCGGGTCGGGTGGAGCGGGGCCTGAGCGCAAATCCGGCGCTGCCAGCGCTCCCGATGAAGGCCGCCAGCCGGCAAAGCCGGCCGGAACGGTGCGGGAACCGGAATCGCTGGATCAGGTCTTCAGCAGCGGGTCGATCAGCTTCTGGAAGGTCTCGAACGAGATATCGCCGCGCACCGCCTTGTCGTTGACGAAGAAGCTCGGGGTCGAATTCACCTTGAGCGTGTTGACGGCGTAATCCTGCGTTTCCTTGATGGCGTCGAGCAGCTTCTGGTCCTTGAGGCAGGCCAGCACCTGCTCCTTGCTGGTGTTGGTCTGCTTGGCGATCTCGATCAGCGGGCCGGTCGGATCGCGCAGCGCCCAGACCTCCTGCTGGCGGAACAGAATGTCGATCATCGCGTAGAACTTGGTCGGATCGTCCTTGCCGACGCAGCGCGCCAGCATCGAGCCGGCCAGCGCGGTCAGGTCGAGCGGAAACTCGCGGAAGATGAAGCGCACCTTGCCGGTGTCGATATAGGCGGCCTTGAGCTTCGGGAACGTCTCCTTGGTGAAGGTCGCGCAGTGCGGACAGGTCATCGAGGCGTATTCGACGATCGTGACCGGGGCCTTGGCGTCGCCCAGCGCCATGTCGCCGAGCGAGCTCGGATGGGCGATCTCGGCGGCGGTCTGGGCGAAGGCGCCGTCGATCAGGCGCAGCGGCGTCAGCGAGGTCGCGGCGGCCAGTCCGGTGAAGGCGAGGGCGGCGTTGAAGGTGCGGCGCGTGATGCTCAAGGGTGTCTCCAGAACTCGGGCGCAGAAGTATGGGCGAATGGCCGAAGGGACGGTCTGGCGTTGCCAAGTTCCGCGAGGCCGCTCCGGTTGGCTAACTTGAAATGACGATTGTGGCAATGGCGCGCTGCGCCGGTTGCGCGGCCGGCCTGTCACTTCCGCTTGATGGCGGCCCCGAGCCGGGCCAGCGCCGCGCGCAGGTCGTCGTCGGCGACCTCGCCGAGGGTTTCCGCCACTTGCGCCACCCTGGCGGCGTCCGGCGGGGCCTTGTGCCGCCGGGGCTGTGGCCGCGACAGCGGCGCCTGCCGCAACGCGATGCGACCGACCGCGCTCCAGCCGAAAAAGCGGTTGACGCGATCGACGATCACGTCGGCCGTATGCTGGATTTCGAGCGCCATCGGGCCTTCCACGCGCAACACCAGCGTCGCCGGAACCGGCGGCTGGCCTTCCACCGGCCGCTGCCATTGCAGCCGGAGCGGTTCGCAATGGCGCGCGAGCTCCGGCCCGGCGATCTCCGCCCAGCGGGTGACGAGTTCGCGCGAGGCAAAACCCTGCCGTGCGAAGGCGTCGCTGAAGACGCCGCCGAGCAGCGAAGACAGCGGTTTTGCGGACAGGCGGGCGGGACGGCTCATGGAATACCTATAGCACGACGGCGGGAGGCAGGCGCGAGCCTGCCGCGGCGGCCAGGTCAATAAAGGCGTGGATGTTCGCATCCGGATCACGCCCGAAGACGAGTTTCGCCCAAAAACGCTATAGATTGCCGCCATGTCGCATGCCGCCAGCCCGAGACGCCGCCGTCCGCAGACCGATGCCGCCGCGCCCGCTTCGCGCGCGGAACTGCTGCTGGCGTGGTACGACCGCCATCGCCGCCATTTGCCATGGCGCGCGCCGCCGGGCGCGCCGAGCGATCCCTATCGCGTGTGGCTGTCGGAGATCATGCTGCAGCAGACCACCGTGAAGGCGGTCGGCCCCTATTTCGAGAAATTCGTGGCGCGCTGGCCGACCGTCGGGGCGCTCGGCGACGCCGCGCTCGACGACGTGCTGCGGATGTGGGCGGGGCTCGGCTACTATTCGCGCGCACGCAACCTGCATGCCTGCGCCGTGACGGTGACGCGCGACCATGGCGGCGCGTTTCCAGCGACCGAGGCCGACCTGCGGGCGCTGCCGGGCATCGGGCCTTACACGGCGGCGGCGATCGCCGCGATCGCCTTCGACCGCCGCATTATGCCGGTGGACGGCAATATCGAGCGGGTGGTGACGCGGCTGTTCGCGGTCGAAGAGACGCTGCCGAAGGCCAAGCCGCGCATTCAGGAACTGGCCCAGACCCTGCTCGGCGCTTCGCGCGCGGGCGACGCCGCGCAGGCCCTGATGGATCTCGGCGCGACCATCTGCACGCCGAAGAAGCCGGCCTGCGTGCTGTGCCCGTTCGACGATTGTCTGGCGCGGGCGCGGGGCGATCAGGAGACCTTTCCGCGCAAGGTGCCGAAGGCGAGCGGGGCGCTGCGGCGCGGCGCGGCTTTTGTCGTCCGCCGCGGCGACGAGGTGCTGCTGCGCACGCGCCCGGCGAAGGGGTTGCTCGGCGGCATGACCGAAGTGCCGACCTCCGAGTGGAGCGCGGCGCTGAGCGAGGCCGAAGCGCTGGCGCAGGCGCCGCCGCTGCGTGGCGTCAAGATCTGGCACCGCAAGGCCGGCGTGGTCAGCCACGTCTTCACGCATTTCCCGCTCGAACTCGCGGTCTATGTCGCGACCGTGCCGGCGCGCGCCGCGCCGCCCGAGGGCGCGCGCTGGGTCGGCATCGCGGCGCTGCCCGGCGAGGCGCTGCCCAATGTGATGCGCAAGGTGCTCGCGCACGGTCTCGGCGAGGATGCTCCCCGCGTTTGAGGGGGAGCCTATGCGGGCTGAAACTTCTAGCTTCCCGGCTTTCGCGATTTGCGTTGGCGTGAGAGGGGGAGGTTTGCAGTGAGAGTGTTGATTTTGGCCGGGCTTGGCCTGGCGTTGGCG